>NZ_JAGEKQ010000012.1:0-60596 GCF_017565385.1 Dermacoccus sp. NHGro5
GCTTTCGTGCCATGCGGCAACGCCACATACTGCTGCACCAACGCGGTCTTCTCTTCCGCAGTCCATCTGCGCATACCCACCTCCTGAGTGACTCACACCCAGGCTGACAGTCAGGGCACTTCTGCGATTTTCGTCCCCATCTGCGATTTTCGGTCACCTCGACGAATGTGACCGAGAATCGCAGATGTCAACGAAAATCGCAGATGGGTGCAGGGAGCGGGGGCTCAGAAGAACCAGCCCTCCGGCAGCGGCTCGCCGTCGGGGCGCGCGCCGTGGGCGTGGCCGTCGAGCGACGGGATGCCTGACGCCTCCATCGCCGCGACGTCAACGTAGTGCTCCCGCCCGAACGCGAGCGGGAAGACCTCGTCAGGCATCTCGAGGATGCCGCGCGCGTCCGACTGCGAGGCGTGCGCTGCGAGCGCCGCGCGCTTGCTCTCGAGCCAGGGCGTGACGTCGACGTAGAACGAGATCTCGCGCTCGGGCAGGCCGAGCGGGTTGCCGTCGTCCATGGGCTGATCGGGGTTGAACCCCTCCCCCTCGGGGTAGACGCCCGCCTCGACGGCCTTGCGATACATGACGCGCATGCGATCGCGGTTCATCGTCGATTCGAAAAGCCTCGGCGTCGCGCGCGTCAGCTCGAGCGCCCGGTGCATCACCGGGTGCACCTTGACGTGGTCGGGGTGGCCGTACCCGCCATGCCAGTCGTAACCGACGACGACGTCGGGGGCCTCTTCGTCGAGGATGTCGGCGAGCCGCTGGCCCGCTTCGGTGAGGTCGGCGCCGTGGAACGCCTTCTCGCCAGCGTTCTGCTCCCACCCCATCATGCCGGAGTCGGCGTAGTCGAGCCACGCGACGCGCGCCGTGCCGAGCACCTGCGCCGACCCGGCGGCCTCGGCGCGTCGTCGATCGACGACGCTCTCGCCGGGCGCGAGGTCGTCGGGGGCATCCCCGTGATCACCGTTGGTCGCATACACGACGACGACACGATGTCCCTCGGAAACGGCTCGCGCCATCGCCCCCGAGGTCTGGCTCGCTTCGTCATCAGGGTGAGCGTGGAAGAAGAGAATCGTCGACACGCCCCATAGTTTCCGCCATCGGGCGGCATCAACCGCAATCGTGACCGGCGCGCGAGGACGATCTGTGGCCGCGGCGACCCGCGATCCCGGCCTGCGTGCACTCCACGAGTCGGCGCTGCGACGATCGAGGGCGTGCCTACCGGGCGGCCGTCTGCGTCACGTGACCAGCCACCGCACCCGCCGGGAACACGCCGGAGCCCCCCGGCTCGTGCGCCGGGGGGCTCTCGCGTCGAGGACGAGGCTCGTCAGAGGGAGCGTGCGCGGCGACGCAGCTGCATCGCGCGGATGATCTCGACGATGCCGGTGACGAGCAGGAACACACCCGCGATCCAGACGAGGGTCGCCATGGACGAGATGGGCGAGGCGACGAGCACGATGCCCGCGAGAATGCCGATGACGCTGGAGACGATGACCCACCCGCGGCCCTGGCCCTTCGTCGAAAGGCCGCGGGCGAGCATCGTCATCGAGTTCATGATCCAGCCGATGCCGATCCACAGCCCGAGCAGAGTGACGGAGTGCGTCTCGCTGCGGAAGCAGAGCAGACCGAGCACGACCGACAACGCGGACACGAGCAAGGATGCAGCGCGCACGAACCCCGGCATCGGCACCGCCAACCCGACGAACAGCCCCATGAGGCCGCTCAGCAGCAGAAAGATGCCGAACAGCACACCGATGACGACGGTGGTCGGCCCCGGCCAGATCAGGGCGATCAGACCGACGATGATGCTCACAGCGCCGACGCCAGCGATCGCCTTCCACGCGTGCGAGGCGAGACGATGCAGCGGTGTCTCGACGATGGTGCCTTCGAGGCTCATAGTAACTCCTTCGCGACGGGTGGGTCACGAGAAAGCGCTCGGTGTGTGCCTCCCGCCCCACATCCCGATTGTCCCACAAGCTCATGGGCGAACCCTGGAAGCAGGACATGCCCTACAGACTCACCCGGCCCAGGCCATAGCTCGCGGCCGAGCTGTCACTGCAGGACTTTCTCGATCACCTCACGCAAGTAGGGCGCCGTCGCGCTGTTGTCGTCTGCCGCGACGTCGGCCGGCGACCCCGCGACGACGACGCGGCCGCCGTCCTTGCCCGCGCCCGGCCCCATATCGATGACGTGGTCGGCCTGCGCGACCATGCGCATGTCGAGCTCGGCCATGACGACGGTGTTGCCCGCGTCGGTGAGGCCCTGCAGGTGGCGCATGAGGCGGTCGCTGTCAGCCGGGTGCAGGCCGGCCGTCGGCTCGTCGAGGACGTAGAGCGTGTCTCCGCGCGAGGCGCGCTGCAGTTCGGAGGCTAGCTTGACGCGCTGCGCCTCACCACCGGACAGCTCGGTGGCGGGCTGCCCCAGCCGCAGGTAGCCGAGGCCGACGTCGCGCAGCACCGCGAGGCTGTGATGGATCGAGTCTTCACCGTCGAAGAACGCGTGCGCCTCGTCGACGCTCATCGCGAGCACGTCGGCGACGGAGCGTTCGTGCCACGTCACCTCGAGCGTGCTCGCCTCGTACCGCGTGCCGTGGCAGTCGGGGCACGGCGTGTAGATGCTCGGCAGGAACAGCAGCTCGACCATGACGCTGCCCTCCCCCTCGCACGTCGGGCAACGACCGCCGGGCACGTTGAACGAGAATCGACCCGCCGTGTAGCCGCGGCGCTTCGCCTCGTCGGTCGCCGCGTAGAGCTTGCGGACGTGGTCGAACAGGCCCGTGTAGGTGGCCACGTTCGAGCGCGGCGTGCGTCCGATCGGTTTCTGGTCGATGACGACGACGCGGCGCACGCCCGGGGGCGCCTCGGTGACGCGTCCGCGAATGTCATCGACGTCGTCGCCGAGCAGCAGATCGGTCTCGGGGTCACCCGTCAGCTCGGGTTCGGGAGCGCCGCCGCTGCCGAGGTGCTCGCGCAGCAGCGCAGGCACCGCCTGGCTGACGAGGCTCGACTTGCCCGAGCCGGAGATACCCGTGACAGCGCTCAGGCATCCGACGGGGAAGCTGACGTCGAGGCCCTGCAGGTTGTTGCGCGTCACGTCCGCGAACGCCAGCCAGCCTTGCGGCTCGCGGGGCGAGCGCCGCGAAGAGGCGCCGGGGGCGTCGTCGTCGCGGGGAAACAGGTAGCGGCGGGTCTCGGACTCGGCGACGTCAGCGAGCCCGGACGGCGTGCCGCTGTAGAGCACTCGGCCGCCCTGCTCACCGGCTCCGGGGCCGATGTCGACGAGCCAGTCGGCTTCGTGGATGACGGTGAGCGAGTGCTCGACGACGAACACGCTGTTGCCGCGCTCCTTCAGCCCGTGCAGGATGCCGATGAGCGCGTCGAGGTCGCGCGGGTGCAGCCCGGCAGACGGCTCGTCCAGCACGTAGACGACACCGAACAGCTTCGACGACAGCTGCGTTGCGAGGCGCAGGCGCTGACGTTCGCCGCCGGAGAGCGTCGGCGTCGTGCGATCGAGCGAGAGGTAGCCCAGGCCGAGGTCGATCATCGGTTGCAGGCGCGTGACGAGGTCGGCTGCGAGACGTTGCGCTGCCGCGCGCTTCTCGACCGAAAGATTTGGCGTGCGCCGCACGTCGGGCGCGGCATCGTGCGATGCTCCGCCACCTGCCACGCGAGCCTGCGTCGACGCTTCCCGAGCTTCGGCGTCGTGCACGTGATCGTCCTGGTGCGCGGCCTCGGCCGGGCTCCAGTCGTCAGCGGTGACGGCGCGCGCGATCTCGGCGAGGCGCTCGAGCGGCAGGTGCGAGAAGGCGGCGATGTCGAGCCCCTCGAACGTCACGGACAGCGCTTCGGGCTTGATCTTGGCGCCGTGGCAGGTGCCGCACAGCTCGCTCGTCAGGTAGCGCGAGGCGCGCTTCTTCGTCGTGGCGCTCTTGGCGTTGGCGAAGGTGTCGAGCACGTAGCGTCGCGCTCCGATGAAGGTGCCCTGATAGCTCGGCTCCATGCCCTGCTTCTGCGCACGCCTCGTCTGCTTCGGCGTCAGGCCCGCGTACACGCCGATGCTGGGGCGCTCCTCGGTGAACAGGATCCAGTCGCGATCCTTCTTCGCCAGGTCCTTCCAGGGCGTGTCGACGTCGTAGCCGAGCGCGACGAGGATGTCGCGCTGGTTCTGCCCCGCCCACGCGACGGGCCAGGACGCGACGGCGCGCTCGCGGATCGTCAGCGACGGATCCGGCACCATGCTCTTCTCGGTGACCTCGTAGACACGGCCGATGCCGTGGCACGTCGGGCAGGCCCCTTGGACGGTGTTCGACGAGAAATCCTCGGCGTAGAGCATCGCCTGCCCCGGCGGATACCACCCGGCGCGCGAGTAGAGCATGCGCACAAGGCTCGACAATGTCGTCACCGTCGCGACATCGGAGCGCGCGCCGCCCCCACCGCGCTGTTGCTGCAGTGCGACGGCCGGCGGCAGGCCTTCGACGACGTCGACGTCCGGCACGCCCGCCTGATCGATGAGGCGCCGCGCGTACGGCGCGACGGATTCGAGGTAGCGCCGCTGCGACTCGGCGAACAACGTGCCGAACGCCAGCGACGACTTGCCCGAACCGGACACACCGGTGAACACGACGATCGAATCGCGCGGCAGGTCGAGCGCCACGTCCTTGAGGTTGTTCTGCCGCGCGCCGCGGACGACGACGCCGTCACGCCACGCGCTCGGCTCCGCCTGATCGAGTGTTGATGCCTGCTCCTCATTCACGCCTGCGACGTTACCCGCCGGCGGCGACAACCCCGGAGTTCCGCGGAATCTCGAGACGCCGACACCCGGTTGTCGGAGGTCGGTGCCAGACTGCGAGCTTGACCGACATCACACCCTGCATCTGGCTCGACGACACGGCGGAACCGGCCGCCGAGCTCTAGCTCTCCTTGTTCCCGAACTCGCGGCGCGTCGACACCGTCCGCCATCCCGACGACCCGAAAACCCTGGGCCCAACGCCTCTCGCGCCGGGCGGGTGATGCTCGAGCAGGTCGAGCTCGACGTCCATCCGTTCACCCTGCTCAACGGCGGCCCGGTCTTTCCACAGACGGAGGCCTCAGCTTCCAGGTTTCCTGCGCCGGACAGGACGAGGTTGATCACTACTGGAACGGCCTGGCGGCAAACGGTGGCTCCGAGAGCCCGTGCGGCTGGTGCAAGGATCCGTTCGGCGTCAGTTGGCAGATCATTCCGCGCCGTTTCACCGAGTTGATGCAGACGCCCGACCCCGACGTCGTCGCACGCGTCTCACAGGCGATGTTCTCGATGACGAAAATGGTCCTCGCCGACCTCGAAACGGCGGCCGCCGGCTGAGCGGGGCAGGCACGACGAAGGCCCCCACCGCGGTGAGGGCCTTCGCTCAAGAGGCTTGGATCCCCCGACCGCCTGGTGCTCTGGGGTCATCAGGTTGCCGGGGGCTTCACCCATTGTTACCCAGGACTTAACCTCGCAACAGTCTTGGGGGCGAAATTTCTGCGAAATGTGAGCGGTGAGACACCGGCCAGGGCCGTGGGGAGGGGGAGGTGGCCCTAGCCGGTGTCGTGGGCGAGCGGTAGTCCATCCGCTCGCGATTCGCGCCGACGACGAGGAGATGGACGTCGATCGGTCACGAGGTTCCTGCGATCCGGCGTGGTGGCGCCCCGGTGCGCGCCGAACACCACGAACGTCGCGCGGCGTGTGGGGCGCTCATCTCGGCGTCACGATCTGCGTGACTCACCGGTGCAGGAGGTCTGTGGGGTCGGCGGGGTCGGGCCCCGTCAGGAGGCGACGATCTTGCCGCTGCGGATGACGTAGGCGGCGCGGCGGTCGAGTTCGAGACTCGTCGCGGCGTTCGTCGTCGACGTCACGGTGCTCGCGTGCCGGACGCCCGTCGCGACGCCCGCGGCGGAGGCGTCGGCGACGCTCAGTGTGCCGATGCCCATGACGGCGACGGCGGAGCTGACGGCGATGCCGCGTCCGAGCGACTTGAGGGAGCCGAAGATCGAGGTGGACTGTTGGCTGGTGTGCTTCGTGGTGTTCATGACGTTCACTCAACGCCCGGTGTCTATGGGCTTTCTGTGACGCTCTTGTGGCGTACCTACGGGCGTCGCAGACCGCCCCGCGACTCAGCCATGGCCTACGACGCGCGCACGATTCGACCACGATCATCAGGCAGGAGATAGGCGTCCCCGCGACTCGGAGGGCGAATCAGGCAGAACGGAGAGCGCAGGCCCATGGCGGCAGAGCAGAGGCGCAGCGTCACCGGGCGCACGCGGGCCAACCGCCCGGCCTCGTGAACCGTCCAACGCTCAGCCCTGCTCCGGGGAAGCAGTGCGATCGGCCCCGCCGCCTCAGCGCTCGACCCCACGAAGGCCTCCCGAGACAGCCGGCAGCTCTCTACCGTCATGAACCACGTAGGCTCGCCCTCGTGAAGAGCGAATTTGCCACCATCGCCGCCGGCGTCGTCATGCTCGTGTTCGGGCTCGCTCTCGTCGCGGCGCTGGGCAAGGGCATCGCCGGGGCGATTCGTCGTCGCAGCTGGCCCGTCGTCGACGGTCATGTGCGTCTCGGCACCGGCAAGGACGGGCGCGAGAACTCGCTCGCACGCATCCGCTACACCGCGCCCGACGGCACCCGTCAGCTCCTCGAGACCCCGACGGGTGGCATGAGCACGAACGGCCGCGACGGCCAGACGCTGCCGCTGCTCGTCGACCCGCACGACCCGGCGCACGCCGTGCCGAAGGCGTCGGGCGGCACCCTCGCGACGATGGGGTGCTTCGCCGCGATCAGCCTCTTCTTCGCCGTGTTCGGCGCGTTCGCCATCATCACCGTCCTCACCTGATGACGGGCACGCAGGCGCCCCCTGCCACCTCGCCAACGGACGACCAGCTACGCGCGACGCGCCTGTTCCTGCTCGCCGCAGGCCTGTTCGTGTTCCTCACCGCCGAGATGTACCCCGTCGGCGCGATGCCCGACATGACGCGCGACCTCGGCGAGAGCGACGCCGCCGTCGGACGCCTCGTGACCTGGTACGCGGTCGGTGTCGGCGTCGCCGCCATCCCGCTCGTCATGCTGACGCGACGTATGCCGCGCCGCCGCGTCATCGTCGCGTGCCTGCTCGCCCTGTTCGTCTCGATGGCGATGGCGGCGCTCGCGCCGAGCCTGCTCGTCGTGACGATCGCGCGCTTCATCGGCGCCGCCGCGCATGACGCGATCTTCGCGGTCGTGCCCGTGGCCGCGGCGAGTCTCGCGCGCCGGGGCGCCGAGGCGAAATCAGTCGCGAGCGCCTTTCTCGGCGCGAGTGTCGGCGTCGTCGCGGGGCCGCCGTTCGTCGCCGCCGTCAGCGACCATCTGGGGTGGCGCGTCGCGAGCGGCATCATCGCGGCCCTCGCGCAACAACATCGCCCGGAATCGAGTCGTCCCTGACGCGTTTTCGGGCAAAGAGCTTTGCCATGCACGGCCACGCAGGAGGTCAGGACCAATGGCCCCCTCGGGCGCCCACCGTTCGGAGGCCGAACCCCCTAGGCTTGAGGGTGGCAAGTTTCGCGCGACCGCGCGAAACGACGGGGCGCGCTGCGCCCACACTTCGGGAGATGCGATGCGAGACAACACCGGCCTCGGCCTCGGCTACCGATTCGCCTGGCGCCTCGAGTACATCGGCGTCTCGTGCTTCGGCCCGGCCCAGCACATGCCTGCGACCGACCCGAAGCGACGCCTGCGCCGCGAGCGCGCCGCCCGCGTCATCGCCGCGCACGAGGCGCGCGGCACCGAGGCGCCCGAGTGGGTGCGCCAGATCGTCGAGACCGGCGGGGACGCCCCCGTCAAGCAGCGTCGCGCCGGCAACGCACCGGCGGCCTGAGCTCACCCCGACGAGGTTGTCGGTGCCGGATGCAAGACTGCCGGCATGTTCTCCTTCGAGAGTCTCGAGCTCCCTGTGATCGCCGCGCCGATGGCGGGCGGCCCTTCGACGAGTCGGCTCGTCATCGACTCATCGCGCGCCGGCGGGTGGGGCATGCTCGCCGGCGGCAACAAGAACGTCGACGCGTTGGCCGACGAGGTCCGTGACATTCAGGACGCGGGCGTCGCTGCCGGCGTCAACCTCTTCATCGCGGGGCCGCAGAGCACGGATGCCGCGGCCCTCGCGTCGCTGCGCGCGAAGATGCAGCCCGTGGCCGAGCGTTTCGACGTCGAGCTCGGTGAGCCGACGTGGGACGACGACGACTATGCCGCGAAGGTCGCGTGGCTCGTCGCGCATCCTGTCGACGTCGTGACGTTCACGTTCGGGCTGCCGTCCGACGCCGACGTCACCGCGTTGCATGCGGCGGGTTCCTCGCTGGGGGCCACCGTCACGTGCCTCGACGATGCGCGCACCGCCGTCGCACGGGGGATGGATTTCCTCGTCGTCCAGGGCCCTGACGCTGGCGGTCATCGCAGCACGTTCGACCTGCACGCCGACCCCGACGAGGCACCCCTGCCCGATCTGCTCGAACAGATCCGCGCGGCCGTCGACGTGCCGCTGCTCGCGGCCGGCGGCATCGCGACGCCCGACGACACCGTCGCGGCGCTCGGCATGGGCGCCGTTGCGGTGCAGGCGGGTACGGCGTTCCTGCGCTCGTCGTCGGCAGGTTCGTCGGCGACGCATCGTGCGGCGCTCGCCTCGGACGACTTCACCGATACGGGTCTGACGCGCGCCTTCTCGGGGCGGTTCGCGCGCGGTCTCGTCAACGAGTTCATGTCGATGTTCGACGGCGTCGAGAACGTCGCGCCGTCGGCCTACCCGGAGGTCAACCGGATGCTCGCACCGCTGCGTCGCGCCGCCGCCGAGGCGGGCGACCCGCAGTGGACGCACCTGTGGGCCGGGGCCGGGTGGCGTCGCACGGCGTCCGCGATGCCGGGGCGCATGATCGACGGTGACGCGGGCCGCATCACACGCTGGCTCGCGGGCCGCGAGGGCTGACGCGCCGTCAGATCTCGCGGACGACGCGCGCGGGGTTGCCGACGGCGACGACGTTCGCGGGCAGGTCCTTCGTCACGATCGAGCCGGCACCGACGACGGTGTTCGCGCCGATCGTCACCTCGGCGACGTCGAGGCACACGAAGCCGAAGTTCGCGAACGTGCGCGCCCCGATCGTCGTGCGGTAGCCGTAGTCGACCTGCAGCGGCGGTCGGATCTCGCTGTCGTCCCCGAAGGCTCCGAACAGTTCGCGCAGCAGGGCGCGTCGCTCGTCGTGCGCCGTCGGGTCCATCGTGTTGATGCGATGCGTGAGGAGCTACGCGCGATCCGATTCGGCGGCGAGCTGCGGATCGTCGGCGAGGTACAGGTCGCCGGCCAGCATGCGTTCGCGCATGGAGCGCTCGTCGGGGTGCGAGTTCGTCACGGCCTCGACGCTAGCGGACGGCGGCGCGGAGTAGACCTCGGCTCGGTTGGGGCTCGCGTTCCTCTCGGTAGATCTTCAGGACGGCCGCGGTCGCGGGCCAGGCATTGATCAGGTGCAGATCACCACCGTCATCCCGATAGGCGATGACGGTCAAGACCCGGCCCGCCGACGGGGAGTACCCGATGAACCGGGTAGAACTACTCACGCCACGGGCCCGTCTGAGTGCTGTACTGACGACGGCCGCAGCCGGCGGCCCTCGATGACAGGGGTGACAGGCATCATGACGTTCTTCCGCGCAGGGTTCTTCCGCACAATCGGCGTCAGCGTCGTTCTCGCCGCGGGGCTCACAGCCGTTTCGGCGTGCAATCCGATCGACGAGAAGGTTTGCTCGAGCGGCTCCTACCCCGTCAAGGACAAGGGAGACGGGCCCGGGCAGACGTGCGTCAAAAGCGGCGATCCGATCCCGTCCGGATACACGACCTACGCACCCGGGCAGACGCCGACGACGCCGTGAACTGCGCGGCTCGGCGATCCGTGCCGTGCTGAGACAGCATCCGGGCCGCCCGTGATCGCCACACTCCGTCATCGCGCCTGCGAGCCCCCGTCGCTTGCAGACATGGAACGACCGCACCCGATCAGAGAAGGTGGCAACCTTTGGGTGCGGTCGTTCGGCGTGTGCGGTACGGATCAGCTCGTGGCGGCCACCCCCTCCCCCGTCAGGTCGCGGCGGCCGAGGCCGTCCGACGCCTTCGCCGTGGCGTAGAACGACGCTGCAAGGGTGGCGACGAGCAGCAGACCGGCGCTGAAGAGACGGCCGTCCATGACGGGCCCCTCGATCTCGTGGCCGGCAGCCTGCGCCCGCGCCGAACCGTTGAGGAACGGCACGATCGCGAGGACGCCGATGCCGAGGACGACCTCCGTCAGCACGACGCGCGGAAACGTCACGAGGACGTACGTGAACACGTTGCTGCCGCGCCCCGCCCGCTGCGCGCGGGCGATCTTCGGCATGAGGACGAGCTGGTTGTACGCCCCGGCGGCGACGAGACCGACGACGAGGACGATCTTCGCGAGCAGGAAGCGCCCGAACGGCGTCGTCACGAACTGCTCCCACGCCCCGACCTCGCGGTACGTCAGCCACGCCCCGGAGACGAGCACCATGCCGACGGCAACGAGCGCGAGCACGCCGAACCGCGCCCAGATTCGTGCCCACACGTCACCGGCGCTGACGTCGAGATGGCGTCGCGTGCGAGCCAGCAGCGCGAGCGCGATGAGCCCGCCGACCCAGAGCGAGCCCCCGATGATGTGCGCCTGAATGAGCATCTTGGCGACGACGTCGCCGAACTCGACGGCCTTCGTCGGGATCGACGGCACCAGCGAGGCGGCGACCGTCAGCCCTGCGGCGGCGACGGCGGCGGCGTGCGACCAGCGCGGCATCCGGCCGAACAGCATCGGCAGCAGGACGAGCGCCGCAAGCACGATGCAGACGTTGGCGACGGTCACGAGCGCACCGGTCGAGATCCACTCGCCGGCCTTGGCGGGCTTCGTCAGGTAATCGGCGACGGCCGACGGGCGCAGCGCGTCGGCGTACGCCATCCCCTTGCCGGCCCGCGCGACACGGGCTGCGAGCTGGAACCAGGCGACGACGAGCAGGACGATCGTGCCGACGGCTGCGAGACGCAGCGCACGACGCGTCAGGAGCGCCGCGTCATCGGGGTTCACCGTCGTGTCGCGTCGGACGGCGGGCCGGACGACACTCAGGTACGTCCAGAGGCCGCCGATGGCGCAGGCCAGGCCCATGAAATAGGCGAACTTCGTGAGGATCCGCCACACCGGCGGGATGACATCGGGGAGGGCCGTAGCCGTGACAACCATGCTCATAGTGAGGTGAGCCTAACCTTACTCAGAATGCTGGTGTCGATCTGGCCCACATGAAATGACGAAAATCCGTCCGGCGGTCCGTCATCGCTCCTGCCGCGACATCCCCGAAGCGCACCAGGACGCACGAATGGGGCGCCCGCCAGCGATCACCGCAACCGATGCGCCGCGGACGTCACCTCATCCGTCAGCCGCGCGAGCGCGCGAGTCTCGAGGCGCCAGCACTGCCAGAACAGGGGCACGTCGAGGTCGCCGACGCCCGGCACGCGCATGAGGTGATCGTCCCCGCCCGCGAGCCCCTCCGGCACCATGCCCCACCCGAGGCCGGCCCGCACCGCGGCCGCGAAACCCTCGGCGGACGGGACGACATGCTCGACGCGCGGCTCGAGGCCGACATCGGCGAGGATGCGCCGCTGCAGGTCGTCGCGGTCGTTGAAGCGCAGCGTCGGCAGCTCGGCAAGGCGCCCCGAACAGCGCTCCCACAGGTCGCGACGCACGAGCGGTACGTAGCGCATGACGCCCAGCTCGCTGACCGAACATCCTTGCACCGCAGCAGAACTCGCCGTCACCGCACCCAGGACGGCACCCTCGCGCAGCAGCCGCGCCGAGTGATCCTGATCCTCGACGAAGACCCGCAGCCGCGCGTCACCCCACTCGGCCACCGTGGTGAGCACCTCGACGAACCATGTCGCGAGCGAGTCAGCGTTGACGGCGACCGGCAGGTCGACGACGTCACCCGGCAGCGTCCGGCCCGGCGCCGCCGAACCGAGCGCGCGCTGCAACTCGGCGTCGACGAGAGCCCGCTGCCGCGCTCCGCGCAGCAGGACCTCCCCGACGGCGGTGGCGCGCACGGGCGAGGTGCGCGCGAGGACGACCTGCCCGACTGCCTGTTCGAGCGCCTTGATGCGCTGCGAGATCGCCGACGGCGATACCCGCAGCGCGGCCGACGCCCCGTCGAACGTCCCCTCGTCGACGCAGGCCAGGAGCGCCTCGAGCCACTCGCCACGCAGTTTCATGGGGCCATCCTAGTGAAGCAGCACTGAAGTACCTTCAGTTTCATGAACTGTCCTTCATCCACGCACACCCCTAACGTCACTGCCATGACGCACCTGCTCACCGGTTTCCTCACCGGCCTCGGCCTCATCGTCGCCATCGGATCGCAGAACGCCTTCGTCCTGCGTCAGGGGTTGCTGCGTCACCACGTCGGGCTAGTCGTCGCCATCTGCGCACTCGGCGACATCGTCCTCGAACTCGCCGGCGTGCTCGGCATGGGTGCCGTCGTCTCCGCGCATCCGGACGCGCTGCGCGTCATCAAGTGGCTGGGTGCGGCCTATCTCGTCTGGTTCGGGCTCAACTCGTTCAAGAACGCGCGCCACGCGGGCAGCCTCAGCCCTGCCGACGCGCCCCCGATGAGCCGGCGTGCGGCCGCCGCCACCGTCGCGGGCCTGACGTTCCTCAACCCGCATGTCTATCTCGACACGGTCGTCATGCTCGGTACCGTCGCGAACTCCCATGGCGCGCAAGGGCGCTGGTGGTTCTACGTCGGGTCGATCAGCGCGAGCGTGCTGTGGTTCGTCGCGCTCGGGCTCGGAGCGCGTCTGCTGACGCCCCTCGTCCGCAACGCCCGCACCTGGCAGGTCATCGACACGGTCGTCGGCGTCATGATGTTCGTCTTCGCGGCACTGCTCGTGACGTCGTCCTGACCGCCCCACCGCGCCGCACGAGCGTCCGAAGGCGCCGAAGAATAGCCCTTCGTATCAAGATCCCGGCGCGATGCGAGCACCGGACTAGGTAGAAGCCCGTTCATCTGTCACGCTTGTGCCGTGACTTTCTCTGTGTGGTTCGACGGCGACGAAACCCTGTGGGACAGGCGGGGCTACATGCTCACCGGCCTCCTCGACGAACCCTGCCACGTCGACGACGACACGCGCGCGCCCGAGCTGTTCCCCGACGTCCTGCCCGCCATGGTCGACCTGGCCGAGCGCGGCAGCGTCAACCTCATCGACTACGCACCCATGCCCGCCGGCCATGAGCACGTCCTGCCCCCGTTCGCCGCCCACGTCGACGCGCCCGGAGCACCGTCGGACCTGCCGCCCGAGCTGCACGACACCGAAGCCGACCTCAACTGGCTCGCCACGTTCGAGCGCATCGACGCCGTCATCGCCGAGAGCGGCTCCGCCCCCGACGACGTCGTGCTCATCAGCAACACCGTCGGACCCTTCGCGAAGGCGGCCGAGCGCGGCTGGCTGACGGTGTGGCTCAACCGCGACCGCGTCGCCAACCTCTCGGAGACGATGCCCAGCGCCGAGATCCACTCGCTGCTCGACCTGCCCGAGGCCCTCGACGCCATCGACGAGGCACGCGCCATCATCGCGGGGCTCATGCCGAGCAGCGAGGCGACCCTCGCGACGGCGCTCGACGGCGTCACCCCCGCCTGAGGCGACGGGGCACAAGAACACCACGCGCCAGGGTGTTTCGCTCACAAAAACACCCGTTGACTACAGTTGATGGCCGCATCGATCGGTGCGGCCATTGCCGTCCCCGCGCACTGGTGACCGCCTACCGAAGGACGACCCAGCATGGTCGACTCCCCCGCCAGCCACGGCGCGTCATCCGCGACGCCTGAGCCCGGCGCTGCGAACTCGCCCGACGTCGACGCACCGCGCGTCGCCCTCTCCGGTGGCCGCACCCGGCCGTCGCTCGACGACCGCGGTTTCCTCGGCCACCCCTCCGGCCTGGGCACGCTGTTCAACGCCGAACTATGGGAACGCTTCAGCTACTACGGCATGCGCGCGATCCTCGCGTACTACCTCTACACGGCCGTCAGCGAGGGCGGGCTCGGCATCGACCAGCCGACAGCCCTGTCGATCGTCGCGACGTACGGTGCGTCGGTCTACCTGCTCAGCGTCGTCGGCGCGTGGCTCGCCGACCGCGTCATCGGCGCCTTCCGCGCGACGCTGTACGGCGCCGTCATCATCATGCTCGGCCACGTCTTCCTCGCGCTGCCGGTGGCAGCGATGTCGTGGGTCGGCATCGCCACCGTCGCGCTCGGAACGGGCCTGCAGAAGGCGTCCATCTCGGCGGTCGTCGGGCAGCTGTACGACCGCGAGGACGGCCGTCGCGACGCCGGTTTCTCGATCTTCTACATGTCGGTGAACATCGGCTCGTTTTGCGCGCCGTTCGTCGTGACGTTCCTCAAGGACAGGTGGGGTTTCCACGCCGGATTCTCCGCCGCGGCTGTCGGCATGGCCTTCGGGTTGATCGGCCTGTTCGTGTTCCGCAAGCACCTGCACGGCGCAGGAACGAACCCGACGAGCCCGCTCACCGCGGCCGAACGCGGTACCGTCATGCGACGCGTGGGGCTCGGCGTCGTCGGCGTCGCGACCGTCGCCGCGATCTGCTTCGCCCTGTCGGGGACGACGGCGAACGGCGTCATCAACACCGTCACGGTGATGTCCGTCATCGCCGCGGTCGGCATGTTCGCGATGATGTTCAAGAGCCCCAAGGTGAGCGCCGCCGAACGCCGCCATCTGCAGGCGTACGTGCCGTTGTGGATCGGCGCCGCGCTGTTCTGGATGATCTTCGAGCAGGCCGCGAGCAAGATGGCCGCGTTCGCCGCCGAGCGCACCGACCTCGGCTCGATCTTCGGCATCAAGGTGAACGCCGAGTTCTTCCAGAGCGTCAACCCGCTGTTCGTCGTCGCCCTCGCGCCCGTCTTCGCCGCGATCTGGCTGCGCCGCGCCGGCAAGTTCCCGAGCACCGGCGCGAAGTTCGCGTTCGGCGTGCTCATGGCCGGCCTGTCGTTCGTGCTGCTCGCGTTCTACTCGAACCTGTGGCTGCACGGCCCGACGGCGCCGATGTGGGCGCTCGCGAGCGTCTTCGTCGTCCAGACGATCGGGGAACTGTGCCTGTCGCCCGTCGGCATCTCCGCGACGACGAAGCTCGCACCCGCCGCGTTCACGACCCAGGCGATGGCGCTGTGGTACCTCACGTCCGCCGTCGGCCAGTCGGCCGCCGCGCAGGCCATCCGCCTCATGGAGGGCCTCAGCGACACGACGTTCTTCCTGACGCTCGGCCTCATCACCGCTGGCTTCTCGCTCGTCCTCATGGCCCTCGTGCCGTGGATCGGACGCCACATGCGCGACGTCGAAGCCGTCAAGACGGCGTGAACAATGCGTCGTGACGACGCGCTGAGCTGACGCCTCATTGAGGTGACGCCGCGAGACGCGCAGGAGGGGCAGGTGGATGTCCACCTGCCCCTCCTGCGCGTTACGTCCACATCTGCGAATCTGGCTCTTCAGAGTTGAGTGTGGGCGCGCCGGTTGGGTCGGGTAGCTGGGGAAAGGTGGGAACGCCACGAAACGTCGTCCCGCACCAGCCGGGTCAGCTGCGCCAGGGCGTACACGAACACCAGATCGAAGAACAGCTCTAGGTTGCCCACCTACCCGCTACCGCTATCCCGCGCGTCGGCCCCGCTGCCCGGCTCAGAGTCCTCGCACACCGGCGAAATCATCCCCCTACGAGCCCGGCTATTCCCACCCCCGAACCGACGGTGCTGCTGTGGTGGACCACGTGAGGGCGGGCACAGGTTCAGGAGGAGGTGACAGGCAGGTCCTTGGGAAACTTGCGCTGTTCGGCAGTTCGGCCGTTCGGGTGGCGGCTACCTCTCGGACGTTCCCACATCGACGAGCTGGCTCGGCCTGATCTCCTGCCCCGGCGCACCACTCCGGGGAGTGCTGCTCTTAGCGCTGATCGGAGCGCTGACCGGACTGATCGGGCTGCGCGCCTGGGCAGGATCACAGCATTTCTAGTGGTCGCGGTCCGCTCGGCGGCGGAAACGCTCGATCCAGAGCATCCAGGTCTTCGCGGGTCAGCTCCACGTCCAGAGCTGTGGCGTTGTCGCGCACATGCTGCGGGCTGCTCGCCTTGGGGATCGTACAGAGCGAGTCGCGACGCAGCACCCAGGCGATGGCCGCCGCCGCGGCGCTGACGCCGTAACGGGCCGCGACGTCGTTCAGCGTCGCGTCCTGAAGGATGCGGCCCTGCTCGATCGGCGAGTACGCCATGACCGGCAGCTGGTGGTCGGTGCACCACGGCAGCAGGTCGTACTCCGGTCCTCGCCGCGACAGGTTGTACAGCACCTGATCCGTGGCCAGCCCGCTGCTGCCCGGCACGTCCCGCAGGTCGGTGAGGGCCCGGTGGTCGAAGTTGCTGACGCCCCAGTATCGGATTTTCCCGTCCTCGACCAGCTGTTGGAAGGCCGCGACCGTGTCCTGCAGCGGGTACCCGCCCTGCCAGTGCAGCAGGTAGAGGTCGATCCGATCGGTGCCCAGGCGTTTCAAGCTGCGTTCGCAGGCCGCGATCGTGCCGGAACGGGAGGCGTGGGACGGCATGACCTTGCTGACCAAGAACGCCTCGTCGCGGCGACCCGCCAATGCTTCACCAAGCACCTCCTCCGCGCCACCGTCGGCGTACATCTCGGCGGTGTCGACCAGCGTCATGCCCAGCTCGAGGCCGGCGTGCAGCGCGGCGACCTCGTCGCGGCGGCGGCCGGGGTCCTCACCCCAGCCCCAGGTGCCTTGGCCCAGCACAGGGATGAACTCCCCGCTCGGCAGCGTTATTCGCCGCATCCGCGATCACTTCCCTTCTGGTTGTGCTGAGGTGGGACGTGGGCTGAGATCCTCGAAGGGCCAGCGCATCTCCGGCCAGTGCTTGCGGTACCGAGGTGCCGGGTGTCGAGCCGGTCATTAGCCCCGCCTGCGCCATGTGGCGTACCGGGCTGCTCACGAGCGGTTTCCGGCGCCGGTGGGCTGGTCGGCCTGACTGAACAGTACCGGAATGGCGGAACAGAAGGCCCGGAAGTCATCGGGTGAGCGGCTGGTGGCCAGGTTCCCGTCTCGGGCCACCCCCATGGTCCACCACGTTCGCCCGGTCGAGGCCGCGGTGGCGGTAGTCGTTGCGTTGCACCACTCGTCCGGGGCTGGGCTGGCGGTATTCGGCGCCGACCACCGCGTCAGCGTCCGCGAAGAGGAGGGCGTTGAGCATGGTCTGCAACAGGCTGCGCATCATGTCCGGTGAGGCCTCGGTGAGCAGCTCGCGAAGAATCGCAGATGGGTACGGTGCTCTGACAGCTGCCGACCGTCACGTCACCACCAGGCGTGGAAGTGGTGGACGGGGCCGTGGCCGTCGCCGCGCCCGACGTCGAGGTCGCCACTCGCGGCGAGCGCCTCCGTCACGTAATCCTTGGCCTCCCGCGTCGCCTGCGCCCACGAATCGCGTTGCGGCCGGAGTGCCGTCATCGCCGCCGACAGGGTGCATCCGGTGCCGTGCGTGTTGCGCGTGTCGATGCGCGGCGCGCTCAACCGGGCGGGCTCGTCGCTCTCGGCGGGGACGAGGAGGGCGTCGTCGCTCTTCGCGCCGCCGCCATGGCCGCCCTTGAGCAGCACACCAGACCCGAGGGTGACGAGGGCGCGCGCGACGTCATCGCTCGCCTCGCGTGGCGCTCCGTCGAGATCGAGCAGGACCGCGGCCTCCGCGAGGTTCGGCGTGATGACGTCGACCTCCGGCACGAGACGCTCGCGCAGAGCGGTCACGGCGTCCTCGTCGATGAGCCGGTCACCGCTCGAGGCGACCATGACAGGGTCGAGAACGCGCGGCACCCCGCGCAGCGCCGGGTGGTCGGCGAGCACGTCGGCGACGGTCTCGATGACGGCCGCCGAGCCCAGCATGCCGATCTTAAGCGCGTCGATGCGGACGTCGTCCACCAGGTTCTCGAGCTGCGTGCGTACCTGCTGCGGCGTCATCTGCGTCACCGCCGCGACGCCCCGCGTGTTCTGCGCGACGACGGCCGTCACAACAGCGCACCCATGCGTGCGCAGGGCGCCGAAAGCCTTGAGATCAGCCATGATTCCCGCACCGCCGCTGGGGTCGGTGCCGGCGATCGTCAGGACGTTGGGGATGCTCATCTCAGACTCCCTGTGCTCGAACCGCCGGCGGCGTCGAGTTCACGGCGCAGCGCCTGGGTCGCGGCGAGCGGATCGGGCTGCCCGCAGATCGCCGACACGACGGCGACGCCCTGCGCGCCGGCGGCCACGAGCGCGCGCAGGTCCGGCAGCTTCACCCCGCCGATGACGACGTTGGCGAACCCGCCGGCCCGTGCCGCGTCCGTGATGGCGCCGACGCCGTCAAGCCCGAGCGGTTGCGCTGCGTCCGGCTTCGTCGGCGTCGCACGGAACGGCCCGATGCCCAGCAGGTCGACGGTGCCGCGCGGCAACCTCGTTGCAGCAGCGACCTGTTCGAGGTTCGACACCGACCAGCCGAGGTGGAAGCCCTCACCGACGACACGGTCGGCGAGGCGCCGCGCCACGACAGGATCAAGGTCACTCTGGCCGAGGTGCACGCCGTCAGCCCCGACGGCGAGCGCCACGTCGAGACGGTCGTCGACGACGACGCGGACGCGCCGTGCTGTCGCAACGGCGTCGATGACCCGCGTTGTGAGAGAGCACAATTCGCGGGTTGAAGCGTCGTGGTCGCGGATCTGGATCATGTCGACACCACCGCGCGCAGCAGCCTCGGCCGTCTCGACGACACCGTCGGGCCCGCCACACAGCGCCGTATCGGTGACGAGGTACAGCTCGACGCCGCGCCCGTCAGACATCACGACGCCACTCGCAGATCGAGCGTCGCTGCGACGCTATCGCCCTCGAGGCGCGCCAGGGCGTCGAGGAGTTCGACCGCGAACGAACCCGGGCCGCTCGCCCAGTGCGCGGCGTCCTCGGCGGCGAGCGTCATCGTCGCGGTCGCGGCGGCGGCAGCGAGCTGCGCCGACCCGGCGACCGGTAGGTAGGCCGCGACGAGCGCTCCGAGCGCGCACCCGACGCCCGTCACCTTCGTCATGACGGCGTCGCCGTTGCCGATGCGCACCGTCGGCACGCCCGGCGCGACGACGGCATCGACGACGCCGCTGACGGCGACCGCCCCGCCCGTGCGCTCCGCGAGTCGCGACGCTGCCGCGAGCGCCGCGTCGACGTCGTCACCGGCGTCGACCCCGCGTCCCGCACCCTGTTCGCCGGCCAACCCGAGCACCTCGGAGGCATTGCCGCGGATGACGGTCGGGGCGTGTTCGAGCAGGTCGCGAGCGAGCTGAGTGCGCACCGGCAGGGTGCCGACCGCGACCGGGTCGAGGCACCACGGGCGCCCGGCCTCGGCGCGCGCGGCAGCCGTCGCGCGCATCGCCTCGGCTGTCGCCGCCGTCACGGTGCCGACGTTGACGAGCAACCCGTCCGCGATACCGGCGAAGATCGGGCCCTCCTCGAGCGAGTCGACCATGGCCGGCGACGCTCCGACAGCGAGCAGCACGTTCGCCGTGAAACCGGTGACGACGGCGTTCGTCATGCACTGCGTGAGCGGTGCGGCGTCACGCACGGCGTCGATGACGCGCCCGATCGCTTCGGGGGTGATGGCGAGCGCCTGAGCTGACGCGTCCGCGCCTGCCTCGTGCGCGGCGTCGGGGGACTGTGCGTCGGGGCGGCTCCTGTCGCCGCCTCTCTGGCTGGCGCTGCGTGTCGCGTCGCTCGACGCGCCTGGGGTGTGGTCGGGCTCGTTCGTGGGCGCAGTCATCGTGCGTCTCCTTCCTCCGCCGGCATGATCCGGATCAGGTGTAGGCACCCTCGTGAAGAGGATGCTGGCGGTCGGCTTGCGCCTCTCAGCCGTGATGGCTCCCGCGGGACGA
Organism: Dermacoccus sp. NHGro5; assembly: GCF_017565385.1. NCBI lineage: Bacteria > Bacillati > Actinomycetota > Actinomycetes > Micrococcales > Dermacoccaceae > Dermacoccus > Dermacoccus sp. NHGro5. The sequence goes on from NZ_JAGEKQ010000012.1 coordinate 19,984, forward strand.
CCCCAGCTTCGCAGATGACGTACCCCGCGTGGGCTTCGTGTCCCACGGACGCAGGTGCGGAACGTCGATGGCGTGTGGACGTGTTCGCCCGGCCAGCCCCACCGCCGTACCCGTACCTCCCCCTCGCGCGTCACGACGCCGAGCGAGAAACCCACCGCGCCCATCACAGTCCGTCGCGCAGCACGCGTCAGCACCGACGAGCCCGTCGCGTCATCACCCCAGGAAGTTCGCGTTGGGGCCTGGCGGCAACGGTCACCTGCGCCGCCCCCCACGGGCGGGTCACGTAGCCTGGTGGCAGATCAGCCACCCCGCGCGCGAGGAGTCAGACATGCCCCAGGCCCAGATCGGCATCTTCGTCGATGGTGCGACGTCGAGCGAGTACGTCGAGTTCGAGGTCGAGCCCGGCTCGCTGACGAAGCTGTCGCAGCTGCTGCCGCTGTTCGAGGCCGAGCAGGACGACGTGGGCGTCAACTTCGTCGTCGGCGTGCGGCCGTCGCTGATGCAGCAGATCGCCGCCGATCACGCCCCCGAGAACGTTCATGACTTCGACACCGACGTCGTCGGAACCGACGGGTACGTCATCCCCGGTACGCAGCGCGACCTCGTCTTCTGGGTGTTCGGCGGCGCGCGCGACAAGGTGTTCGACGCGACGCGTCACCTCATCTCGTTGACGCGCCAGGTCGTGCCCGGCACACGCGTCGTCGACGAGACGGAGGGCTGGGTCTACCAGACGAACCGCGACCTCACCGGTTTCATCGACGGCACCGAGAACCCGACGACGATCGAGCAGTACGACGAGGCCATCGTCGCCGACGGCAAGCCGGGCGCCGGCTCGAGCGTGCTGCTGCTGCAGAAGTGGCCGCACAAGCAGGCGAAGTGGGAGGCCCTCTCCACCGAGGAGCAGGAGAAGGTCATCGGCCGCTCCAAGGTCGACTCGATCGAGATGGACCCCAAGCCCGAGACGTCGCACGCCGAACGCACCGACCAGGACGACTTCGGCCACATCGTGCGCCGCAACATGCCGTTCGGTGACGTCGGCGAGCACGGCACGATGTTCGTCGGCTTCGCGTGCGAGCAGAAGCGCCTGCACGACATGCTCGAATCGATGGCCGGCGTCGGTGACCACCCGCGCGACGAACTGACGAAGTACTCGAACGCCGAGACCGGCTCGTACTACGTCATCCCGCCGGTCGACGCGTTCAAGGGCTGACGGCGAGCCCTCATCGTCGCGCCCGAGAGCGGGCGGCTGATCGAAGACGGGCGCAAGATGGCGACTAACTCACGAGTAGGCACACAACTACGCGCCTACTCGTGAGTTACCCTCCACGCTGCAACCTGCAGCAGGCCCTGATCTGCGAACCCGACGTCTGGGGACTCCCGGTACCACGCAGAACCCACCCGAAATCCGCGCGACACGGTACGTCGAACGCACCTACGCTCGGACGATGACGAACCCCGCCGACCTCGAACCGATCCCGGTGCCGCGCCTCGAGCGTGACGGTGTGGTGCTGCGCGCCCACACGATCGACGACGCCGACGAGGTGACGCGACGTGGCGCCGACCCGCTCGTCCAGCGGTGGACGACGACGCCCGCGAACTACACGCGCGACATGGCGCTCGAGTTCGTCACGCGCATGACGGGGCCGAGCCGCGACGCGATCTGGTGGGCCATCGAGGTCGACGGCCGCATGGCAGGTTCGATCGACCTGACGACGTGGGGGCGCGGTTTCTCCTACGGCGCGGCGGGCGTCGGTTTCGCGCTCAGCCCCTGGGCGCGCGGGCGGGGCGTGATGACGCGCGCCGTGGCGGCGGCCGTCGAGTATGGCTTTGACTCGCTGGGCCTCGACACCATCATCTGGGAGGCTTACGCGGGCAACGTCGGCAGCTGGAGAGCCGCCTGGGGCAACGGCTTCCACGAATTCACCTACGTCTCCAGCCTGCTCGTGGGCAAGGACCGCCTCGAGGACGCCTGGCACGCCGTCCTCCGGGCCGACGAACCGCGTGAGCCGCAGGGCGACTGGCACCTGGCGATCGAGAAACCCACCACGCCTCGACGCCGGCGAGGCCTCTGAACGGCCAGCCCCGCCCCCGCCAGGCGCGGCCTGCTCCCCGACACACCTGCGATTTTCGTCCACATTCGGCATTCGCCAGTGCCCGACGACGATCGCAGCGTCGCGCCCGCCGGGCGTCATGGCTATCGGGCGAGCTCACCGGCACGTCACGCGGAGACGAAAGCGCCGATGACGTCGCGCACCTGCCGCCCCGCGACGAACAACCGCGGCGAGCAACCGTGGCGAATGTGGACGAAAATCGCAGATGCGGACGCGTATCGCAGCTGGTCACAACCAGCGGCCGACCTGTTCGTGCTGCGGGCCGGGGAGACGTCGGACGGGGGTCTTCCAGTCGACGCCGTACTGCTTGCCGACCCACCACCACAGCCACGCCGTGATGCCGAAGATCAGCGGCAGCGAGAACAGCAGCGCAGCAGGGTTGACGGCGCCCTGCTCGAGCGAGTTCGGCGTCAGTGGCGCGAGCAAGAACGACATCGTGTTGTTCGCCGCATGCACGAGGATCGCCAGTTCGAGGCCGCCGGAGCGCCACACCAGCGCTCCCATGCACAACGCGAAGCAGGCGATGTCGATCTGGCCGACCCAGTCATACCCGTGGCCGAGCATGAACAGCGGCACGGGCAGGATGATGCCCCACAGCGGCGACTTCAGCCACGTCCCGAGCGCCTGCTGCGGCATGCCGCGAAACAGGTACTCCTCGCCCGCGCACTGCAACGGCGTCAGCACGAGGATGATGACGTACGACGCGACGAGTGACGCCGAGAGAGGCGGCACCGTCAGTTCGTCGCGGCCGAACAGCAGGGGCGGCACGAGGATCACGAGGGCATAGATCGGCACGACGACGCGCGCCGCACGCCCCAGCAGACCCCAGCGGAATCGCCCGAACACCGAGTGGATCGACCCGCGACGCCCGGCGCCCCACCACGACGCGAGCACGACGATGGGGACGAGCGCCGCGAGCGGACCGAGCATCGCCATCAGGTCGGCCGGGTTGCCACCGTCCTCGAGGCTCTCGCTCGCAGCGGGCAGGCCGAGGCCCTCCCATGCGAGCGCGACGACGCCCAGCGCGATCATCATGACGATCGTGACACCGAACGCCACACCCAGCGTCGCGAAAGGACGCCACCACTGCGCGACGCGCCAGTCGATGCGTGCCATGCGGTGATACGGCAACGGCTTCGGTTGCTCGAATGCCCACGCCGGGGGTGGCTTGCGCGGACCGGCTTGCGCTGCAACGGGATACGCAGCGCCGGGCGACGCCGGCGCCAACAACACCCCAGGCGGATACTGAGGCTGCGGAGCTGACGGCTGGGACCAACTAGCCGGCGCAGGCGCACCCGAAGCTGCGGGCCGGGGAGCTGACGGCGGGGGCCACCCGCCAGGGGCAAGCGCTCCAGCCTCGGGGGCCCCTGGCGCCGGGGGAGGCGACCCTATCGATCCTGTGGGCGGCAGTGACCAACCGTGCGGCATGGGTGCGCCTTCGTGCCATGCGTTGGGCTGCTGCTCCGTCGGCGCCGCGGCGTCGCTCGCGGAAGCTGCCGACGTGTGCGCCCGGGAATCCGGCGCGGGCGAACCCGGAACCGACGCCGGGGTCTCGCGCGGTCGCGGGGGAACGTAGCGCCAGGCGTCGTCGTCCGGATGGGTGCGTTCGTCGGTCACGACGCCTACTGTGTCACGCGTCGATGAGGGTGCGCTGAGCACCATGACACGACGCGGTGAGCCGGCGCTCGGCCTTACGACATGAGATATCAGGGGTCGTGCGGTGTCCTCGTATGGCTCGGGTGACCCGTCCCCCACCGTTCACACGCTGCACACCGTCTACTGGGCACAGCCGATCGATGACGGCCTGCGCCACGACGCCGGCGAATGCCGCGCCCATGAACACGAGGAGCGCGACGTCAGGCCGCGCGTCGACAGCGCGACGGAGCCACCCGGGACAATCACGCGACCAGCCGGCAGCGCCCACGAACACGAGAAGCGCGCCGTCCGGCCACGCGTCGTCAACGCGACGGGCCATTCGCGGGAGCCCTGTCGGCCGTGCCCGTCAACAACGCGGACGGCGCGACGGCGGGCCACCCGTCATGCACGCCCGCCGTCGGACGATCTGGTCGTGCGCAGCGAGCGACTGCTTTCTGACGCCGCACCACCCCCCGTCACGAATGTGGACGAAAAACGCAGATGGGTACAGGCCGGCGGCGCCAAGAAGACGAGCGTAGGGGGACACGCCCCGGCGGCCGAGCCGGCCACGCCAGGCCGATTTCACCGCGCGGACGACACCCGGCGGGCGGCGCCGAACGTCAGCCCTGCGAACCGCGCCACAGGCGCATGGCGACGACGAGCGCCCCGACGAGCGCCGCAGCCATGAGGCACACCGCGACGGGGTGGGCGCCGGTGCTCGCCATGCGGATCAGGACGACGGCCATGACGGCCAGCGAGATGCCGACGCCGAGCGTCACGATGAGTCGTTCCGCGAGTGAGATCTTGCGGTGTTCGTGGTTCATCGTGCACCTTTCACCTGCTGACCTCGCGTTCAGCCGAACGCCCCCGAGGCCCTGCGCGCCGACCTCCCCCGAGCTCATCATCCTCACCCTATCTGGACGTCTGACTGAATTTCCGGACATCGCCTCGAGACACGCCGACCCCACCGCCACCCGCCCCGCGAAAGCACCGCCGGCTCCGGTCATGGCGGGGCAGAGTCTCACTGGGAGGCACACCCACCCATGAGGGCAGCGCCGGCTCGCCCCACCGGCAACCTCTAGAATCACGGCGTGAACGAACAGCCCGCAGAGGACGACGACGCCCGTGACGACGCGTCCGTCACCCCCGAGCAGGAACAGCTGTTCGCCGAGACCGCGATCGATGCCGAGGACATGGCGACGACGTTGCGCGTCATCGGGATGCTGCACGAGCTGCCCGCGGGCCACCCCGACATCGAGACGGTGAAGCGCGCCGCGGGCACGATGTACAAGCGGGTGCGCAAGGCGCGTCGCGCGGAGGCGAGGGCAGCTGAGCTCGGCCCGTTGCGCGAGCAGGACGCGAAGGTGCTGGCGTCGACGGCGACGGGTTCGCCGCTGCGCATCGACGACGAGACGAAGGGAATCCCGTTGACGTCCAACGTCATCGGTGAGGTCGCCGGAGAGCTCAACACGCCGCGCGGGTGCTACATCTGCCACGCCAAGTACACGACCGTCGACGCGTTCTATCACTGGTTGTGCCCGAACTGCGCGGCGATGAGTCACGCGAAGCGTCACCAGCGCGTCGATCTGCGCGGCAAGCGCGCCCTGCTGACGGGCGGTCGCGCCAAGATCGGCATGTACATCGCGCTCATGCTGCTGCGCGACGGCGCGCACCTGACGATCACGACGCGTTTTCCCCGCGACGCCGCGCGTCGTTTCGCGGAGCTCGCCGACTCACCGGAGTGGATCGACCGCCTCAAGATCGTCGGCATCGACCTGCGTGACCCGACGCAGGTCATCGCCCTCGCCGACGAGGTCGCGGCCGACGGCCCGCTCGACATCCTCATCAACAACGCGGCGCAGACGGTGCGTCGCTCGCCGGGAGCGTACTCGAATCTCACTGCGGGAGAAGAGCTTCCGCTGCCGCGCGACGTCAAGCTGCCGCAGATCGTCCAGTTCGACCGCATCAGTGACGCTCACCCCGCGAACCTCGCCGGCACCCTCGCGGCCTATCAGCACACCCACGCCACTGACGAAGCCGAGCCCCAGCCCGACGCCGGACGTGACGTCCACACGCCCGGCGTCACGCCCGCGGCCGGCCCGCTCAACCCGTCCGATGCCCACGACCCGGCCCGCAGCGCGGCGGCGATGACGTCGCTCGCTCTGTCGGCGGGGCATGCGAGCCTCGAGGCGCATCAGGCGGGCACGGCGGTCGACGCGGGTGGCCTGTTGCCCGACGTCGTCGACACGAACAGCTGGAAGCAGAAGGTCGAGGAAGTCGATCCGCTGGAACTCCTCGAAGTGCAACTCTGCAATTCAACAGCGCCGTTCCTGCTCGTCAGCCGTCTGCGCCCGGCGATGCGTGCGGCCGTCGCGCAGGGGGCGCGGCGCGCGTACGTCGTCAACGTCTCGGCGATGGAGGGGCAGTTCTCGCGCCGTTACAAGGGCCCCGGCCACCCGCACACGAACATGGCGAAGGCGGCGCTCAACATGATGACGCGCACGTCGGCGGGTGAGATGTTCGCGACCGACAAGATCCTCATGACGGCCGTCGACACCGGCTGGATCACCGACGAACGCCCGCACCACGAGAAGCTGCGCATCGCCGAGGAGGGCTGGCACGCGCCGCTCGACCTCGTCGACGGCGCCGCCCGCGTCTACGACCCGATCGTCATGGGTGAGAACGGAATCGACCAGTACGGCGTCTTTCTCAAGGACTTCGCCGAGCATCCCTGGTGACGGGCGCGCACCCCCGGCGCTCGGGGGGAGCAATCACCGTCACACCAGATCTCGAACGACCTCGTCGACGCCGGTGCCGCGACCACCCCAGGCCTGCAGGTGGTCGAGGTAGCCCTTCGGGGACGTGCTTGATCCGTTTCCTCTCCGCGCGACCGCCGACCTGACGCGCAGTCTGCAGGCCCTGCTTGCGCTCCTTGCGAGTGCCTGCAGCGCTGGCGACGACGTCGTCGAAGGCGACGAAACCCCCCGCGGCCAGGGCTTCGCGCGCGCTCGCGAGGTAGTGCCGCTCCTGCGCCCAGGCGTGCCGGGCGACGAGCAAGAACGCGGTGACGCTGACGGCGATCTCAAGGGGATCGCCGGGCCGTCGCGACCCTCGGGTACCGGCGAGTTCCACAGGAAGTGCAGCCCCCAACCCAGTGCGAAGAGCCCGTGGAACGTGAGCACGCGCCGCGCCAACGACACCCGACGAACGCGCCGACGAGCAGACCGTGCATCGACCGCCGCAACGTCCGCGAGGCCACGAGCATGATGATGACGACGCCGAGCATCTTCGCCCGTTCCTCGCTCGTGGGGCCCGCGATGGCGGCGCCCCGGTCGGCCCCCTTGCCCTCGGGCAGGGGCTTCGCCGACAAGGCGAACAGGTGGTCGTTCGCATGCATCGCGAGCCAGGCGAAGCCGTTGCGCGTGCTGAGTTTGCCCCCGTCGAAGGCGACAGCCACACCCTGCTCGTCGAGGTTTCGCACGATGCGGTCGGCGGTCGTGTCGAAGTCGACGCTACCGTCGACGACAGCCAGCGTCAGGGTCTGCTCGTCCTTCTCGAAGTAGGCCGAGGAGCGCGAGAAGGACGGTGCCGTCACCCCGCCCTCAGGTGCCCGGAACGTCACGGAGTCCCCGGTCAGCCCCCTCGAGCGTCTTCGTCTCACTCGCCGCGACCGTCTCGACGGGAGTCGGGGTCGCTGCCGAGATCGCTGCCAGCACGGCCCAGGTCGCGCCCAGGAGCGCCGTGATGGCCAGAGCGGGCCCCACCTGCGTGATCTTCATCTGCCCTCCGATGGCATCGCTCGGTCGTCAGGTCGATCGTCGCAGGTGGCCTCCTCCCCTCCACTCCCGCCATGCCCGAGCCGACGCCCCGAGCGCGACGAAGGCGCCCCGCAGGCCGCATGGTCTTCCAGGCAGGGGCGAAACGCTTTGCTAGCGTCATGACATGACTGCCACCCCTGCCAGAGAGGGCTCGTCGACGCCTGCGGGCGCGTCGTCGGCCCCGTCAGGGCGCGGCGGCTCCCGCGGCATCGTTCCGCGCGAGGACGCCTCGTCGCTCGTGTTGCTGTTCGCCGGTGCCTGCGCCGTCACGATCGCGGCGACGCGCGCGTACCTCGTCCTGACAGGCTACCCGCGGGTCGGCGGCGAGGTCTCCCACATCGCGCGCGCCCTCTGGGGCGGGCTGCTGCTGACGATCGCGTGAAGCTCGGTTCGCTCGCGGCGTCGATGTACCTCGCGTCAGCGGCCGTCGGTGTCATCGCAGGCATCCTGTCGCTCATCGCGTTCCGCGCCATGAGCCCGAAGCACCAGAACGTCGAGCGTGCGTTCCGTTACGGCTCCATCGCGATGGTCCTCATGCTCGCCGTCGCCAACTCCCTCGGCGCCTACACGAGCCAGTTCGAGATCCTGCTCGAAGCCGCCCTCCAGGCCCTCGCACTGTTGACACTCAACCTCTGGGCCCGCGCCGAACGCGCGAGACAGGAAGCAGCCCGCCTCCCAGAGACCCCCCATCCCGCAACGAACGCAGAGCACGTCGAAGGAGCACCGTCAGCATGAGCACCCCCACCCGTCACCACCCCGCGGTGGCGAACGACCACGGATGGTTGCCCAAGCTGCTGGGGCTGCTCGTCGCCCTGGGCGGCGTGTGGTCGCTCGTGTCGATCCCGCTGCCGCGCAGCGACTTCGCCGACTGGGTCGACGACCTCTTCGCCGTCGTCGGCGTCCCCGCAGGCCCGAGTCTCTTCCTCGCCCTGTGTCTTCTCATCACCGCCGCAGCCCTGAAGCGCGGGCTGCGCGCCGCGTGGGTCGTCGCCCTCGCCGTGCTCACCCTCCAGTTCGTGGCCTGCGCGATCGTCGCCGTCAGCATCTGCACGGACAGCCTCGACGAGGAAGTCGACGACATCACGATCGCCCTCATCGTCGTGACGACGATTGTCACCGGCGCGTGGCTCGTCCTGCTCGTCATCCGGCGCAAGGACTTCCCGGCCCGCATGCGCTCAGGCTCCCTGCGGCGCGCGATCGTCACGCTGCTAGCCGGTCTGCTCGCCTGCATCGCCGTCATCTTCATGCTCTCCTGGGCGGCCCCCGGCGACCTGCACGGCGGTGAGCACCTGTGGTTCTCGATCCGCAGCGTCACCGGCATCTCCATGCCGCACGGCATCTCCGACGGCGCCAACGGGCCCCACTGGCTCGCCGCGTTCGCCGGCATCCTCGCCGCCGGCGTGCTGCTGCTGACGGTGTGGCGCTACACCGAATCGGCCGAACGCTCCGAGGTGCAGTCGGCCGACGACGAACTGCACGTGCGCCGCCTGCTCGCGCTGCACGGCAACCAGGATTCGCTCGGCTATTTCGCGACGCGCCGCGACAAGTCGGTCGTCTTCGCCCCCGACGGCGAGGCCGCCGTCAGCTACCGCGTCATCGGCTCCGTCTGCCTCGCCTCTGGCGACCCGCTCGGTGCCCGTGAGTCATGGCCCGCCGCCATCGGCGCCTGGCAGGCCCTCGCCCGCGAGCACGCGTGGCGCTCCGGCGTCCTGTCCGCCTCGGAGACGGGTGCGCGCGCCTACGTCGAGGCCGGGCTCAAGGCCCGCCCCCTCGGCGACGAAGCCGTGGTCGAACTCGACACGTTCAGCCTCGAAGGGCGCGCGATGCGCCCCGTCAAGCGCGCCGTCGCGCGCGTGCGTGAGGCCGGCTGCACCGTCGACGTCGAACGCCACTCGCGTCTCGACGCCGAGACGCTGCGCCAGATCACCGAACTGTCCGAGAAGTGGCGTGGCGACGAACCCGACCGCGGCTTCTCGATGGCCCTCAACCGCCTCGAGGACGCGACGGACGGCCGCTGCGTCGCCGTCCTCGTCCGTGACGCACAGGGTCAGATCGTCGCACTGCAGTCGTTCGTGCCGTGGGGCATGCGAGGGCTGTCGCTCGACCTGATGCGCCGCTCCCCGAAGGCGCCGAACGGCGTCAACGAGGCGATGGTCGCGGCGCTCGCCGACGCAGCGTCCGACCTCGGCGTGCGCGACGTGTCGCTCAACTTCGCGATGTTCCGCTCCGTGTTCACCGGTGCCGACAAGGTGGGCGCCGGCATCGGCGTGCGTCTCGCCGACCGCATCCTGTCGATCGGCAACCGCTTCTGGCAGCTCGAATCGCTGTACGAGGCGAACGCCAAGTACCTGCCGCGCTGGGACACCCGGTTCGTCTGCTTCGACTCCGTCGGCGGCCTGCCGCTCATCGGCATCGCCTCCGGCCGCGCCGAGGGCTTCCTGCCCGGCCACGCACCGCGCCCCAGCCACGACGCGGACACGATCGTCCACCTGCCCGACGGCACCGAGGCGCCGCTGGCGCAGCTCGTCGCCGCGCAGGACGAGGAGCTGCTCACGCCCGCACGACCCGTGCAGCGCCTCACCGAGCAGCAGCGCGTGCGCCACGCCAAGCTCGACGTCCTGCGCGAAGCCGGCATGGAGCCCTACCCCGTCGACGTGCCGTACACGATGACGGTCGATCTTGCCCGCAAGGCGATTGCCGAAGGCAACGAGGTGGACGCCGGCGTCGTCTCCCTCAGCGGCCGCGTGCGAGCGCTGCGCGACCTCGGCGGCGTCGTGTTCGCCGTCATCGAGGAGCACGACGTGCGCCTGCAGGTCGTGCTCGAGGCGGGCGCTGTCGATCCGCAGTTCATGCGGTTGTGGCGACGCACCGTCGACGTCGGCGACCACGTCTCCGTGACGGGCACGCTCGGCCACAGCCGTAGCGGCGAACCGTCGCTGCTCGCGTCGTCGTGGTGCATGGCGTCGAAGTCGCTGCGCTCCATCCCCAGCGACCACACGGGCTTCACCAACCCCGAGGCACGCGTGCGTCAGCGCTACCTCGACCTCATCGTCAACAAGGATTCGGCAAATCTGCTGCGCGCGCGCTCGCGGGGCGTCAGCGCTCTGCGTCGCGCGTTCGAGAAGCGCGGCTACATGGAGGTCGAGACGCCGATGCTGCAGGCCGTGCACGGTGGCGCGAGCGCGCGACCGTTCCGCACGCACATCAACGCGTACAACGCCGACCTGTACCTGCGCATCGCGCCGGAGCTGTTCCTCAAGGAACTCGCCGTCGGCGGCATGGACCGCATCTTCGAGCTCAACCGCAACTTCCGTAACGAAGGCGCCGACGCGACGCACAACCCGGAGTTCACCTCCGTCGAGGCGTACGCCGCGCACGGCGACTACAACACGATGCGCGTGCTGACGCGCGAGCTCGTCCTCGAGGTCGCCACGGCCATCCACGGCGAGCCCGTCGCCGTCCGCCCCGACGGACACGGCGGCGTCGAGCGCCTACGTCTCGACCACGAGTGGCCCGTCGTGCCCGTGCACAAGGCGGTCTCGCAGGCGACCGGCACGACGCTGACGTCGAACACGCCGCTCGAGGAGGTGCGCGCCGTCGCCGACGCGCACGACGTGCACTGGGCGGAGACGATGACGGCCGGTGAGGTCGTGCTCGAGCTGTACGACGAGCTCGTCGAGGGCCAGACGACGATGCCGGTGTTCTACACCGACTTCCCACTCGAGACGTCACCGCTGACGCGCACGCACCGCACCGACCCGAAGCTGTCGGAGCGCTGGGATCTCGTCGCGTTCGGCGCCGAGATCGGCACCGCGTACTCGGAGCTCGTCGACCCCGTCGACCAGCGCAACCGCCTCACCGAGCAGTCGTTCAAGGCCGCCGCTGGCGACCCCGAGGCGATGGAGGTCGACGAGAACTTCCTCGCCGCCCTCGAGTACGCCATGCCCCCGACGGGTGGGCTCGGCATCGGCGTCGACCGCCTCATCATGATGCTGACGGGCAACAACATCCGCGCGACGCTCGCGTTCCCGTTCACGCGACCCAACGAGGGGCAGTGATGGCGTAACCGTCGCCCTGCCGCCTTGTTCACAGCGTGGCGCGCATCGGTCGGCCAGGAGCACTCTCCTCCTCGACGGGTGCGCGCCACGCTTCGTTCGGGGTGTGGGATGTGGACGGGTCGGGTTGCGGCGCGGGTACGTCGAGCCGCGGCGGGGTTGGGGCTTTGGTGCGGGGGCGTCGGGTCTGGCGAAGAGCCAGCCTGAAGGGCCGATGCGGATAACGGTGCGGTGAACGCCGCGCGTCATTGCGCCGAAGTGCAGGTGAATGGGTGACGATGGGGGCATGCGTGACATCTCGGCGACCGACGGGGACGCCGACCGACGACCCCCTGCGCCGCGTGACCCTGTTTCACGGGAAACCACGTCGGGCTCCGCCGCACCGGATGAGGCGGCATCGGCCGACGCGCCATCCGATACGGGCGGGTCGTCGCTGCCCGGATATTCGCTGACGGACGTGCTGTTGCACGGCCCGGTGCTCATCGCGCAGGGGCGTCAGGTGCAGCGCGACGTGCCGCGCCTACCCGGTGCGGCCGGGCGCGAGGGCGTCACGAGCACGATCTGCGAGCACCACGCCGAGCGGGACGGTCACGAGCCGCATCTCGTCGTGCTCGGAGACAGCGTGGCCGACGGTGCCGGCGTCGAACACCATCGCGACTCGATCGCGGGGCGCCTCGCGAGCCGCATGTCGGATCGGCTCGAACGGCCGGTCAGCTGGCACGTGCTCGCCCGCTCGGGCGCCGACGCCCGCGACGTCGCCCACCTCACCCAGCCCGCGAGCGCCCAGGCGCAACTCGCGCGCGCTGACGTCGTCGTCATCAGCGTCGGTGTCAACGACGTGAAGAACCTGCGCACCGAGGAGGCGTGGCGCGTCAGCCTGACGAAGCTGCTGACCCGCGTGACGGCGCTCGCCGGCGACTCCCCCGTCGTCCTGCTCGGATTGCCGCCGATCGAAGCACTGCCCGCGATGCCGCAGCAGCTCGGTAATGCCCTCGGCGGGCGTGCACGTCGGTTCGAGGCGATCGCTGCGGCGATCGTCGCGGACTACCCCACCGTCCGCCACGTACCGCTGACGAATCCGAAATGGGCGCGCGACAAGGCCTTCGCCGACGACGGATTCCATCCCTCGCCGTGGCTGCACAAGAAGCTCGCGAAGGAGATCGACGCGCTGCTCGCGTGATCGGCGTTCGTGCGCGCACGGCGCTATCGGACGCGGGCCGAAGCGACCACGCCCGGCCAGGTGAGTCACTTCGTGCTCGTCGAGTCAGTCCCGACTGGCGCAGCGAGCACCATGTGACGCAGCCGGCCGGGCCCCTTCGGGATGCGGCCCGGGAATGAGCGAGGCCGGGGCCCGCGTTGACGAGTGCGTGAGTGATTTCGACGCCGCCCAGAACACCGACCTGCGATCCCCTGACGAGACCTCCCACTCGGCCGGCTCCTTCGCGAAGAAGGCAGCCGACATTCCGCTGTCGATCCTCGACCTCGCGCAGGTCGGCAGCCATGAGAGCGTCGGCGACGCGATCCGCAGCAGCGTTGAGCTCGCGCAGCGGGCTGAGGCGACGGGTCGCTTCGAGCGCATCTGGTTCGCGGAGCACCACAACATGAAGCACATCGCGTCGGCGGCGACGTCGGTGCTGCTCGCGCATGTCGCGTCGCAGACGCAGACGATCCGCGTCGGCTCCGGCGGCGTCATGCTGCCGAACCACTCGCCGCTGACGATCGCCGAGCAGTTCGGCACGCTCGCCGAGCTGCACCCCGGCCGTATCGACCTTGGTCTCGGACGCGCGCCCGGCACGGATCAGCGCACCTGGCAGGCGCTGCGACGTGACCCGCACGCGAGCGACCGCTTCCCGCAGGACGTCGTCGAGCTGCAGGGACTGCTCTCCGACACGAGCCCGCTCGCGGGCATCGAGGCGATCCCCGGCAAGGGCACGAACGTGCCGCTCTACATCCTCGGCTCGAGCATGTTCGGCGCGAAGCTCGCTGCGGCACTGGGCCTTCCGTACGCGTTCGCGAGCCACTTCGCACCCGATCAGCTGCAGGCCGCCGTCTACGCCTACCGCTCGGAGTTCAAGCCGAGCGCCCAGCTCGACGCGCCGTACGTCATCGCCGCGCTCAACGTCGTCGCGGCCGACACCGACGACGAAGCGTCCGCGATGTACGAAAAGGTGCTGCGTTCGCGCGTCGAGATGATAGCGACACGCTTCGGCATGGCCGATCGCGACTTCACCGACGCCGAGCTCGAAATGCTGCTCGACTCGCCCGCCGGCCACCAGGCCAAGCACATGCTCACCTACACCGCGATCGGCGGCCCGGAGCGCATCGCCGCGTACCTCGAACAGTTCGCCGAGCACGCCATGGCCGACGAACTCATGATGACGAACTCCGCCCGCGGCCTCGACGCCCAGAAGCGCGCACTCGAGATCGTCGGCGGCATTCGCTGACGAACCCGCCCGGCGAGATCGGTGGCGGACAACGGCTCGGGCCCGACCTTCACGAGATGGCGGGTGACTCACAGGTAGGCGGGCAACTGGCCGCTTACCTGTGAGTTACCCGCCATCCTGAATGGCGACGCCGCGACGTCACCCGTTCAGGTCTGCGAACGCGCCTCGCTCCTGGGCCGCGAGGAGGTCGGCGTGGTCGCGCTCGACCTGGTCCGCACAGTCCTGCGCGTACGCGGCGAGGGCCTCGTCGAAATCCTTGGCACCCTTGAGGTAACCCCGAAGCGCTGACGGGTGGAGCGTGCGCGTGTGCCCGCGCGCGAGGATGACGGCGCAGACCTGGCCGAAGTCGTCGGGCATCTGCCCCGCGAGGTCGAGCGGATCGATCGAACCCTTCGCGTTGCGGAACTACCGCAACGGTGACGCGGTCAGGCGCCCCTCCTGCGTCGAAAGGACGTAGTCGACGGCATCACGCTGCTGTGGCTGCGACAGCGCTGAACGAGCGATATCGGTCGGGGCAACACGTTCGGCGTCGAACTGCGCCTGCGGTGTGAGTTCGGCTGCGTCGGCCGAGGGGTCGAGAGCGATGACCATGCCGTCATCTTCGCGCTGCCGCGCCACGGCCATCGGGCCTGACTCGGAACGCTTGACCTGACGACTCGATGCCCGCAGGGTCGCCGCGAATGGCCGCTATCGGTGGCAGATGCCAGGATGGCGAGCATGACTTCCGTCGTCTTCGTCTGCTGGGGAAACATCTGCCGCTCACCGATGGCCGAGCGCGTCGCCGCGAAGTATTTCGCCGAGCACGGGCTCGGTGACGTCGAGCTGACGAGCGCCGCCACGTCGCGCGAGGAGATCGGCAACCCCATCGACCCGCGCGCCGTCCGTGAACTCGAGAAGGCCGGGTACGACGCGTCGAACCACGCGGCGCACCAGATCACGCGCGACGAGATCGACGCCTGTGACCTCGTCGTCGCGATGGAGGACATCCACCTCGAGCGCATGCGCGACATCTACGGTGGCGAGCTGCCCGACCACGTCGTCCTACTCACCGACTACGACCCGCAGGCGAACCCCGGCGACGGCGTGCCCGACCCCTGGTACGGCGGCCAGGACGGCTTCGTCACGACCCTCGCGACGATGGAACGCGCCATGCCCGGCCTCGCCGACGCGGTTCGCACGATCAAGCAGAGCTGACGGCGCTCAGCGCACGAGGTCGGTCTGCACGAGCGGCCCGGTGGGGGTGCTGCCCGGCGTGCCCGACGACGTGCCGTCCAACGTCGCGATGACGCGGCGGGCGTACGTCGGGTCACTCATCGCCTCGACGAGCAGCTCCTGCCACCCGAAGTCGGTCGAGCTCGCCGTCGCCTCGTCAAGACCACCGATGAGCAGCGCGCCGGTGGCGCGACGCTTCGTGCCGACGACACGCTGCTCCATCCCGACGGTAAGCCCGCCCGGCGGCTGCCGGCCTCGAAACCTGTCGCGACGTCACCGCTCGCGGGCTGCCATTGGAGGTGACGACGCATGACGTCGGCGTCGGCGTCGGCGATCGAGCCGGCGGCGCCGCGATCGTAGAGACGGACGAGGTCGTGGGCGCTCGCGCGTGTGCCGTTGCCCTGGGCCCGCACGCGCAGCCGCTTGAGCGCCGGCGCGTGGGCGCCGTCAGCCGGGTAGTACCAGCGCTCCCAGTCGCGCAGGGTGACGCGCGCGTCAGGATCGAGTCGGCCGCGGCTCACGGCCTCCGCATGCGTGGCGAGGTGGAGCGCCTTGATCGCCGACGCCGACTGCTGCGGCGAGCGCGCCGACGGTGCACTCGTCAGGGCTGCGGTCATGGCGTCGCGGCGCGGGAGACCACGCGATGGTCATGTCACGCGAGCTGTTGCGCCGGGGACCTTTCGAGGCGCACGCTGGGTCGTACGAGTCAAGAGATCCATCGACGCAGGGAGACCACGATGTCATTCATGGACAAGATCAGGGCCAAGGCCACCGAACTCGGCCTCGACGAGAAGGCCGCGCTCGCCAAGGAGAAGGCCGCCGCGGCAGCCGACGCCAACCGTGACAAGATCGCCGGCGCCGTCGACAAGGCCGGCGCCACCGTCGATTCGAAGACGGGCGGCAAGTACAGCGACAAGATCAGCAAGGCTCAGGGCGCTGCGCTCAAGGGCGTCGACAAGGTTGCTGAGCAGGGCGCCGGGGCAGGCGCGGCAGCAGGTGCGGGCGCCGGCACGACGACGGGTTCGTTCGGCGAGACGGCCGTCGGCTCCGAGCGCGCCTACGACGCCGACCTCGCGGCCGGCGCACAGGACAGCGGTGAGACGGCGACGCAGCGCGCCGTCGGCCAGGACGGCATGTCGGCGGCTGATGACCAGTCGCGCGGTGAGAACCCGGTCGAGCGCGCCATCGGCGCCGACGCACCGTCGTCGTCGCTCGACCCGAACACGTCGTACCAGGGCGAGGGTCTCGAGTCGGCCGGCTCCGAGGGCGACTTCGGTGGCGAGCGCCGCGCCAACACGAACGGCGACGGCGAGACGCCGATGCGTCGCGGCGGAGACGCTCCGCAGAGCTGACGCGAGCGCGCGACGCCCGCGGTGGGCGGCACTGAGCGACATTCCCCAAGGTGGTGGTGCCGGGTCTCATGGCAACCTGGCCCCACCGCCCCACTCGGATCTGCCCGCGCCGTGGCAACGTCCGTCTGCCGAACGAATGCCCCTTTGGGGGGCACCGCCAACGGATGAAACCATGGCGGGCATGGACCCCCGGATCAGCCTCGCGCCGCACATGTGGGACGGCCAGCACGAGCTGCGGTGGTCGATCGAGCGCATTGCCGACGAAGCCCTCGACCGCGCGGGCGTCGAACTCGACCCGCGCGGCTACCTCATCGGCATCCCTGACGGCGACGATGCGCTGCCCGTCCTCGTCGAACCACAGCGCGACGCGTTCGACGTCACCCGCCTCGAGAATTTGCACCCGCACTTCACGTCGCTGTTCGAGGAGCGTCGCGCGCGCATGTGCCCGTCGCGCACCGACGATGAGTCGACGGCGACCTGGCACCCCGACCACTACCTCGCCGCTCTGCGCGAGGGGTGCCGCCGAGACGTGATGCGCGAGGCCCTGACGCGTGCGGCGACGTTCGCCGACCGCGTCGTCCACGTCGGCATCAGCATCGTCGTCGGCGATTACCGCGTCTTCCCGGTGCTGGCGGTGCTGCGCGACCCTGCGAGTGAAGTGCCGCGCCTACGCACGACGCTCGCTGACGGCCTCGGCGTGCCCGGCAACTTTCCCGAGGCCGTCATCGACGACGTGCTGCGCGCCGCGAGCCACGAACTCGACCGCGTCCACCCCGGTTCGCTCATCGGCCTCGACGCCGGCGCGGTGCTGCGTTCGGCAGCCGACACGTTCATCAACGGGTGCGCCTCACGCGCCGGGCAGAAGTTTCCGCACGGCCTGCGCGACGCGTGCGACGCCGTCAGCGCGCAGACGTACGAGGGCCGCGCGAGCCTCGGCTCCGTCGTCCTCGCCCCCCAGGGGCACCCCGACGTCGCGTGCGAGGTGACGTTCGAGCACGACGTGCCCGTCGGCGTGCCACGCTCGTTCCGCAAGGCCCTCGAGATGACGGGCCCCGGCTTCGAGCTGCTGTGCGACGGGCGCACCGTCTACGGCATCGGGCGCATGCTCGAGGGGTACGCCCCGGCGACGGAGGAGGTCTTCGAGATCAAGGTCGTCGGCAACGGCGCGTGGGAGCTGTGGCACGCCGACACGCCGTTCCTGCGCGTCGACAACGGCGAGCCGAGCCTGCCGCGCGACGTCATCGACGTCGAGACGTTCGCGCACGCCGTCAACCGCGTCTTCCCCGACGCGCTCAGCGAGCACGTCGACGCGCTGTGGGGCATGACGCAGGCCTGCGTCCGGCAGCAGCACGGCACGATGCTCGTCGTCCACCCCGACGCGCGCCGCGAGGGGGAACGCCTGCTGCCGCAGGCCTACACGATCGAGCCCACGCACCTGGGCGCGCACGCGTTCGATGCGCTGACGAAGATCGACGGCGCTGTCCTCGTCAGCCCTGACGGCAAGTGTCACGCCGTCGGCGTCATTCTCGACGGCGCAGCCACCGGCACCGGCGACATCTCACGCGGTGCTCGCTACAACTCCGCCATCCGGTACCTCGCCGGGCGAGGCAAGGGCTCGATGGTCATCATCGTCAGCGAGGACGGGCGCGTCGACATCCTGCCGCACGTGGCGCGGCGCGTGCGGCGCGCGTCGGTCGAACGCGCCGTCGCACAGCTCGTGCGAGCCGCCGACGGCACGACCGACTACGAGAAGTTCTCGCGCCTCGACTCGCGTGCCGCAGCGCTCGAGTTCTACTTCGACGCCGAGCAGTGCGAGGCCGTCAACGAGGCCCGCGAGAGCGTCGAACAGCAGCGCTGGGCCGAGGAGCGTGTGCGCATGCAGGTCGTGCCCATCACGCCGCATCCGGCCATGGACGACTCGTACTTCATCTCACCGGGAGCCGAAGGGCCCCCGGCCCCGCCGAACTGAGCGTGCCGGCCCGCAGCGGCGTCCCCGTTAGGCTCGGGGACATGAACCTCGAGAAAGTCGTCTTCGGCTTCTTCGTGCTGCTGTCGGCCACGATGAACTTCGGTTTCTTCATCGGCGACATGGCCGAGCCGAAACTGCACAACATCAACGAGCTGTACGTCGCGATCTTCGTCAACCTCATCGCACTCGTGCTGAAGTTCGGCGACCGCACGCAGATCGGCGCCGTGCACCTCGCGACGTCGCTCGTCGCCGTCCTGCAGCTCGTCGCGGCGGCCGCGTACTACGTCCTGTCCGGCGGCTATCACAACAGCCCCGGGACGACGGCGAGCATCGTCAGCCTCTCCGGTGGCGCGCTGCTCGCGAACATCGTCTCGGTCGTCCTGCTCGTCTCGGAGACGATCTCCTACCGTCGCCGCTGAGCCATGAACAACCTGCTCGCCTTCCTCGTCCGACGCCCGACGCGGCACACTACTCGCGCGCGGCGCGCCGTGGAGATCCCCGACGAGGCGCCGTCGACGGACGCGATCTTCATCGTCATCCGACGCATGCGCGCGCCGCTGATCTTCATCATCACGGTGTTCGCGATCTCCGTGCTCGGCCTGACGCTCGTGCCCGGCCGTGATGAGGGCGGCCACACGACGCACCTGAGCGCGTTCGAGGCGTTCTACTTCATCTCCTACACCGCCTCGACGATCGGGTTCGGCGAGATCTACCCGTTCACGACGCCGCAACGCATGTGGGTGACGGTGTGCATCTTCATGACGGTCGTCGGATGGGCGTACGCGATCGGAACGCTGCTGTCATTGCTGCAGTCGGCCAGTTTTCAGCACGCGCTCGCGATGCAGCGCTTCCGCACGAAGGTCCAGCGCATCCGTGAGCCGTTTCTCATCGTCTGCGGGTACGGCCAGGCGGGGCGTCAGGTCTGTCGCGAACTCGACTTCCAGGGGCGCCGGTTCGTCGTCATCGACCGGCACGAAGGGCGCCTCGACCGCATCCTGACCGACGAGCTGCAGAGCGAGGTGCCCGCGCTCGAGGCGAACGCGAGCCTGCCCGCGGTGCTCGGCATGGCGGGCCTCGCCAACCAGCACTGCGACGGCGTGCTCGCCCTCACCGATGACGACACCGACAACCTCGCGATCGTCATGAACGCCACGGTGCTGCGCCCCGGCATGAGCGTCATCGCGCGCTGCACCGACGCGCGTGTCGAGGAAAGCATGCGCGACTTCGCCCCGAACGCCGTCATCAACCCGAGCGACCGCTACGGCGCCTACCTCGTGCTCGCGCTGCAACGGCCCGAGACGTACCGGCTCGTCACGTGGCTGATGGACCCGCGCGACCTGCCGCTGCCGCCGCGGTACGAACCAAAATCGGGCGGGACGTGGGTCGTCACCTCCGATGACGACTTCGGCGCCGAGGTGTCGAACGACCTGCATCGCGCCGGCATGCACGTCGTCATGGCCGACCCGGAAGAAGGCCACCCCGACGTCAGTGGCGCGAGCGGTTTCATCGCCGGCACGCGCAACGACACGACGAACCTCGCCCTCGCCGAGCACGCGAAGCTCGAGCGCAAGGACCTGTTCGTCGGCGTGCGCCAGCAGTCTGACGCGCGCGCGTCGATCATCACGGCGCTCGGCATCGACTCGGTGTTCACGCCCACCGAACTCGTCGCGCAGGAGAGCCTCGCGCGCGTCATCACGCCGCTGTTCTGGAGCTTCGTCGAATACGCGGTGACGCAGCCGGAAGAGTTCGCCGAGCGCCTCCTGACGAACCTGACGAACCGCTGCGGCGACGTCGCGAAGGACCGCGCGATCATCGATCTCTCCGCGGCCGGCTCGCCCGCGCTGCATCGCTGGCTGCTGCACGCCGAACTGACGATCGGACAGCTGCTCGCCAACCCCGACGACCGCGACTCGAAGCTCCCGCTCGTGGCGCTCATGCTCATCCGCAACGGTGAGCACATCTACGCACCCGACGACACGATGACGGTGACACCCGACGACCAGGTGCTCGTCGTCGGCCACCACTGGGGCCTCGAAGCACTCGTGCAGACACAGTTCAGCGACGCCTCCGCCGAATACATCGCCACCGGCGTGCAGGTGCCCGAGACGTGGGTGTGGCGGCGTCTGAACCGGTCGAAGCGGCGCAGTCGCTCGCGTCAGCCGGTGGGGTGACGGGGTTCGGGCTGGCCGTTCGGGGCTGACAGGCTCGGGGTCGCGTCGATCTACGCCCGAAGACGCGTCGGATGTGACGCGTTTCCGGGCAATCAGGCCGAGTGGTCGGGGGCCTCCCATTCGCGACGCAGCAGCGAGTAGAGGCAGGCGTCGACGAACGCGCCGTCGATGACGCCGTCATCGACGAAGTAGCCCTCTCGCCGGAAACGCAGCTTCTCGAGCACGCGGCCTGATGCGACGTTGCCGGCGAAGACGTCGGCCTGCACGCGGTGGACGTCAGGGAGGCTGAACGCGTGGTCGACGAGTGCACGCACCACCTCCGTGCCGATCCCCTGGCCGGCGACGGCATCGTCGAGTGCGTAGTGGATGCGCGCGACGAGATGCGGTGTCGGAGCTTCGTCCTTCGTCCAGGCGCGGGTGATCGCGAATCCGCAGTCACCGATCACGTGCCCCTCCCGTTCGACGACGAACTGGACCTCGGATCGTTCGTCGCTCGGCTTCGTCATGCGTTCGATGCGCCGCTGGAACTTCTCCCGAAGCTGCGCTGCGGCGAGGCCGCCGTGGCTGAGCCAGCGGTAGACGTTCGGGCGGGTGCGGTAGGTGACGACCGCGTCCATGTCGTCATCCGTCATGACGCGCAGGACGGTGCGCCCGGTGACGAGCGGGTGCCTCGGCGCTGCCGACGGAAGGGTGGTGCGGCGCTGTTCGCGGGGTTCGGTCACCGTCCTGTTGTACCGCGAGACGCCCGCCCGCTCTGCCGGGCCCCAGCCCGTGGGATCGGCTCTGGCGTGCCGCCCGTCGGCGGTGGCTGGCGAACGTCGACGAAAATCGCAGATGTGTACGGGGTGGGCGCCCTCGTGTGGTGGGGCAGGCGCGAAGACGCATGATGCGCGGGCCGTCGACGAGGGCTGACGCTAGGCTGACGGGCGAAACGAACCGCCACAGAAAGGCATCATCATGTCGCTTTCCGAGAAGCTGCTGCAGCCGTCCGTGCGTCCCGCCGTCGCGAAGGATCTCGCTGCCACGATCGACTCCGAGGTCTCCGGCAAGAAGGGCCTGAGCGGCGCCGCGATCAAGACGGCGTACGCGGGCGCGAAGAAGAAGGTCGACGTTGTGTCGGCGCTCAACGACAACCTCGACCAGATCGTCGCGATCTTCGACCCGTACTGGGACGCCTTCGGTGGCCAGGGCGACTTCGGCGCATACCTCAAGGGTCGCGGCGACGAGGTGAGCGCCGACATCCTCAAGATCGCCGATGCGCGCGCCAACTCGACGTCGCGCGACCAGATAGCGAAGGTCTACGGCACGTTCCGCGGCAAGGCCGCCGACATGATCAAGGACGCACTGCCCGCCATCGGCGCGACGCTGCAGAAGCACGCCGCCTGACCGGCCCGCTCGACGCTCCCGTATCTGACGGTGCGGGGGCGTTCGCGTCTCGGGCTTCGAGCGTGCCCCGTTCGAAATCACTGCGGTGTGGGCGGGCCTGGCACCGACGGCAGGCGGGCTCGAGACCGTAGAGCAGCAACTGTCTGACGGCGGGGATGCCCTCCCACCAACCGCCGGCGTCAACAGGCGCCACCGCTGCCACGTGCGCGTCATCGACGTCGGCGGCCTCACCGCTCAAGCGCGCGAGCACATCCGGACGCGCCTCGACCCGCCGCGCAGACCCGCACCGCTGACGATGCAGCGCGCGGCGAGAGCGTCGAGGGCCTCGTCGATGGTCGGGGCGACGACGGCGTCGTCGATGACGCTCTGCCGGATGAACCCGGCGTCCGCCAGACCCTGCACCGCGTCGAGCAGCGGGCGCCAGAACCCTTTTACGTCAAGGAAACCCACCGGCTTGTCGTGGTAACCGATGGTGCGCCACGTCCAGACCTCGAAGATCTCCTCGAGCGTGCCGAGGCCGCCGGGCAGCGTGAGAAAGGCGTCGGCGCGCGTGGCCATGCCGGCCTTGCGCGTGTGCATCGTGTCGACCTCGTGGAACTCCGTGAGGTCGTGCCGCCCCCATTCGCGCTCGACCATGAGCGACGGAATGAACCCGACGACCTCGCCCCCGGCGTCGAGCGCGCCCTGGCTCACCGCACCCATGAGGCCGCCGCCGCCCGCGCCGTACACGAGCGTGAGACCCCGTTCGGCGATGACTCGCCCCGCGTCGTACGCCGCGTCCATGAGCGCCGGGTCAGCGCCCGGCGTCGACCCACAGAACACGGCGACGCTGTGCATCGTTCCGGCGTTCGCGCCCGCTGAAGTCGACGACGCCGCGGTCGGCATCGCCGCGATGCGGCCCGATGTGGCGGCGCTCATCCCGTCGCCATGCACGGCGTCCGCGCCCCTCGCGTCGCCAGGGGCCGTCGAACCGCGGACGGGTTCGTTCGCGCGCTCGCCGTGGCCCTCTCTCGCGCCGGTTTCACTCATGCACTCACCCTAGAGCCGAGCGGTGACAGCGCACCCTGCCTGCTGGGCGAGCGTCCGAGTGGACTCCGCGCCCCGCGTCCTGACACCGTGACGGCGTGCCTTCCTCCCGCCCCATCGACGACCTGTTCACGTTCACCCTGCGCGCCGGAAGCATGTTGCTGCGCAACGGATCTCCGTCGGCCAACGTCACCCAGGCCATGCTGACGATCACCCGCGTCAACGGTTTCGCGACCACGACGGCGAACGTCACGATGGGTCAGATCACGCTCAGCTACACGCCCGCGGACGACGCGACACCCGTCACGCGCGTCCAGACCGTCGGCGCGGCCGGCCTCGACGTGCACGTGCTGACGGTGCTCGAACACATCGTCGAGGATGTCGTCACCTCACGCATCGACATCCGTGAAGCGCTGCGACGTCTCGAGGAGCTGGAGGCCGAACCGCCGCAGACGCGCACTCTCAAGACGCTCGGCACAGCGGCGATGGGCTTCGGGTTCGCGTGGCTGCTCGGCGGGTCGCTGGGCGTCTGCCTCATCGCGACGGTGTGCGCCGTCATCATCGACGTCGTCAGCGCCTGGCTCGCACGCGTGCAGCTGCCGTCGTACTACGGACGCGCGATCGCCGCCGGGCTCGCCGTCGCGACAGGTGCGGTGCTCGTCGCAGTGTTCCCGATCGGCTCGCCGGGCGTCATCATCACCGCCGCGCTCGTGACGCAGCTGGCCGGCAGCGCCTCCGTCAGCGCCATCCAGGACCTGTTGACGGGCTGGTACCTGACGGCCTGCGGGCGCCTCATCGAATCGACGATCCTGACGCTCGGGCTCGTCGTCGGCGCCATCGGCGCGGTGTACGGCGTGGCGTACGTCGGCGTACATCTCGACATCGAGAAGACCGGCAACGGCAACCCCGTCGCGTGGCAGACGACGCTCGCCGCCGCGCTCATCGCCATCGGATTCGCGCTGCTCAGCCACGCACGCTGGCGCCACCTGCCGCTGTTCGGGCTGCTCGGCGCCGCGGCGCGCGCCATCTACCTGCTGCTCAGCGCCGCCGGGATCTCCAACTTCACCGCGACGAGCGTCGCCGCGATGGGGCTCGG
Source organism: Dermacoccus sp. NHGro5 (assembly GCF_017565385.1). NCBI lineage: Bacteria > Bacillati > Actinomycetota > Actinomycetes > Micrococcales > Dermacoccaceae > Dermacoccus > Dermacoccus sp. NHGro5. The sequence goes on from NZ_JAGEKQ010000012.1 coordinate 44,259, forward strand.
CATCGTCAGCGTCGTCATGGCACGCCCGACGCACCTGCCGACGTCCGGCGCCCTCGACGTCGCCATCTCGCCGCTCGTGCCGGGCATGGTGCTCTACAAGGGGTTCGCCGCGCTCGCCACGCACTCGGGTAGCGCCGGCGCGTACCTGTTCGAAGCGATGGCCGTCGCCCTCGCCATCGGCACCGGCGCCGTCCTCGGGCAGTTCATCGCGAGCCGCTCCCTGTGGAGCGCCCGCAGCGTCCAGTACAAGCACGCGTCGCAGCACGGCGACGCCGACCTCGACGACACCGAGTTCGCCGCCAAGGGCCTGTCGACACCCGACTTCCGCCGTCCGTTCATCGACCACGGCGGTGAAGCGCCTCGGGGGTGACGGGCTGGCCGCTGTTGCCTGCGAGTGACGAGTTGGGCGCCGCGGCCTGGGTGTGACGGTGGGGCGCCATGGCAGGGGGACGACGGGCTGGGCGTCGTCGGCTGCGCGGGCGGGTTGGTGAGGCGGCTGGAGGCGACCGGCCCGCACGATGGCGGATGACTCACAGGTAGGCGAGCAGCAATTCCCCTACCTGTGAGTTACCCGCCATCCGGGCGTTGCCCGCTGGTGCTGGTGCGTCAGGCGAGCATCTTCTCGAGGGTGTTGAGGTTGCGCGTGGTGGTCGTCGACTTCCAGCGCGGGCGGGCGAGCACCTTTGCGACGGGCGACGTGGTCGTGGCGCCCTTGAGGGTTCGCCAGTAGAGGTCGTCGCCGGCGGCCAGGACGTGTTCGTCGCAGGGGTTGGCGTCGATGGCGGCCTGAGCGTCGTCGTAGGCGGGCGCGCCCCCGAGCACGACGTAGCGGTGGTGGGCGTCGTCGGGCGTGAACGGCCAGGCGTCGACGATGTTCGCGAGCTCGTCCGCGTCACGCACGAGAACGTAGGCTTCGTAGCCGAACTCGTCGCTCAGGACACGCTCGGCGAGTGTCTTGAGGTCGTCGGCGGGGCCGTCGAACGCGAGACGGACGTTGCCCGTCGCGAGCCACGTCGTCACCTCGCGGGCACCCGCCTCCGTCAGCACTTCGCGCAAACGCGGCATGGGCACGCGCACGCCCCCGACGTTGATGCCGCGCAGGAACATGACGTAGGTGCTCACAGCTCGATCCTGCCACCCGACGTCGCGTTCGCCGCCGAAGCCGAGGGCTCGGGGTGAAGGCGGGCGAAAATCGCACATGTGGACAGGAATCGCCGTTGTGGACGCAGATCGCACATGTGGACGCCATTCGCCGATGGGGACAGGACTCGCAAGGATGGACGGAAGTGCTCAGGCGTCGTTGCGGTGAGCCTCGGTCGAGGTAACCGTCGTGTCGTCGGCATCGTCGGGGTCATCGGGGTCGTCGTGTTCGGCGAGCCCCTGCTCGGCGGCCTCGACGATCTCTTCGTCCGAGCCACCCGTGAAGCCGTGACGGGCGAACGCCGCGACGAGCACGATCGCTGCCACCGCGAGCGAGAACCACAGGTTCTGCGACTGGCCGTCGTCGAACGCCATCATGACGAGGATGAGCAGGATGAACGCGATCGTCGCGTACGTCAGCCACGGGAACAGCCACATGCGCACCCGCACCGTCGTGCCTGCCTCGTCCATCGCGCGGCGCGAGCGCAGCTGCGTGAACGAGATGCACAGATACACGAACAGTGCTGCGCATCCGGCCGTCGACAGCAGGTAGGCGAAGATCTTGTCGGGCAGCACGTAGTTGAGGGCGACGCAGAAGAAGCCGACGACGACGCTGGCGAGGATCGCCGCGACGGGCACGCCGCGCTTGTTCGTCCGCCCGAACGACTTCGGCGCGTCACCACGCTGGCCCAGGCTGAACGCCATGCGGCTCGCGGTGTAGAGCGCCGAGTTGAGGCAGCTCGCGACGGCCGTCAGGATCGCGAGGTCGAGGACGGTCGTCAGTCGGCCGAGCCCGATCGTCTCGAGCGTGTACTGGTACGAACCCTTGGACGCGAGGTCGGGGCTCGTCCAGTTGACGAGGCACACGACGACCATGATCGAACCCAGGTAGAAGATCGAGATGCGCCAGATGACGCTGTTGACGGCCTTGCGGATGCCGCCGACGGGGTTGTTGGACTCGGCCGCGGCGATCGTCACGATCTCGGTGCCGAGGTACGTCGTCGTGGTCGTAAGCATCGCGGCGAAGATGCCGCCGACGCCGCCACCGAAGAACCCGTGGTCGGTGAGGCCGTGCACGCCGGAGACGTCGCTCGTCGGCAGGATGCCGAGGATCGCCAGTACGCCGAGCGCGATGAACCCGATGATGATGACGACCTTGATGAGCGCGAACCAGAACTCGAACTCGCCGTAGTTGCCGACGCTGACGAGGTTCGTCGCCGTCAGGGTCGCCGTGATGAGGAACGCGAACACCCATTGCGGCCAGTCGATCCAGTTGTGCAGGATCGTCGCGCCGGCGGTCGCCTCGACGGGGATGATGAGCGCCCACGCCCACCAGTACAGCCAGCCGATCGAGAACCCGGCCCACTTGCCGAGCGCGCGGTCGGCGTAGACGCTGAACGAACCCGTATCCGGGTTGACGGTCGCCATCTCGCCGAGCATGCGCATGACGAGGACGACGACGAGACCGGCCGCCGCATAGCTGATGATGGCGCTCGGGCCGGCCAGCTGGATCGCGTTCGCCGAGCCGACGAACAGGCCGGCGCCGATGACGCCGGCGATCGAGATCATCGTGACGTGACGCGGTTTCAGCCCCGATTCGAGGGCGCCCAGTGGGGCGTCGTCGGTGGGCGGCTGGGCGGACGATTTCGACGGTTCGGGCGAGACGGGCGAGGCCTGTCTGTCGCCACCGGCTTGAGTCGACATGTCAACACCGTCCCCTGTTCGACGGGGGATTGCCACTCGGACGGTCGGCGAGTCCGGGATGTGACGCACGTCCGACCCGGGACGAGTGGGGTGAGAACGAGCGAATTGGTCGAACACGAGCGCTGTGCCGCTCGCATTCGAACATTTCGCTCGATGTCGCGGGCTGGCCCGCCAGGCGGATCGGCGAGCCGACCCGCTCGACGGCGTCAGTTCAGGCGATCGAGCCAGGTGCCGTCGCGCAGGTCGGTGATGGCGTCGACGACGTCGGTGGCGCCCGCGTCATGCATCTCGGCGGCGGAGAAACCTCCGGTGCGCAGCCCCATCGTCGACATGCCGGCCTTCTTCGCGGCCTCGACGTCCCACGTCGCGTCGCCGATGAGGACGCCCTTCGAGCCGCCGGCCTCCTTCAGCGCGACCTCGAGGATGTCGGGTTCGGGCTTGCTGTTGTCGGCGTCGTCGGAGGAGGTGACGGCGTCGAAGTCGTCGCGCGTCAGCCCGATCTTCTCGAGCGCGGCGTCGGTGAACTCTTCCTTGCCGCTGCTCGCGAGCGCCACCTTGTAGCCCTTGCTGCGCGCGGCGCGCACGGCGTCGGCGGCGCCGTCGAACCCGCGCACCTCGGGCAGGAGCTTCTCGTACTCCTCCTCCCACGCGTCGCGCAGGTCGTCGCCGTGCTTGCTCTCGACGTCGTCGCCGACGAGGCTCGGGACGAGCTGGTCGCCGCCCATGCCGATCGAGCGGTGCACGCGCCACAGCGGCGGATACAGGTCGAAGCGCGCGAACGCGCGCGCCCACGCGATGGCATGGTGGTACGTCGAGTCGATGAGGGTGCCGTCGACGTCGAACAGGACGGTGTCGACGGCCCCGGAAGCCTGCTGCGAATCGTCAGTCATCTCACCATCCTTGCCCGTTCGCGGCACCCGACGCAATGAACGCGGCGCCACCGCGACCGGCACCGCTCACCGCGTCTGACGGCCAGGTAGCGGCGCATCATTGCCCGAGAACGCGTCCAGTACGACGCGATTTCGGGCAATGATGCTGCGACGAGGGTGCGACGCCCGCGCACGCCGTCCGCAGGCGTCATCAGCGGGCGCGCCTACGATGGGGACATGATCGACCCGAGCCGTCACGCCGTGCTGTGGCTGCTCATCTCCTTCGTCCTCGCGACGGCCGCGACGCGCACCGCGACGCGCTACATCCGTCACCGCGCCGACCAGGCCGAGGCGTACCTCAAGGAAAACACCGAGCCGGGCATGTTCCGCAACATCGCCATCGCGGGCATCCACATCCACCATCAGGTGTGGGGCATCCTCATGCTGCTGTTCAGCGGCCTCATGCTCATCACGTACCTGCCCGAGCGCGGCCTGTGGCTCGACGTGCTCGCGGCAATCTTCGGCACGGGAGCCGCCCTCACCCTCGACGAGTTCGCGATGTGGCTGCACCTCGAAGACGTCTACTGGCAGGAGGAGGGACGCCAGTCGATCAGCGCCCTGCTCGTCGCCGTCGCCATCACCGCAGCCCTCGTCCTGGGCGCGAACCCGCTCGACATCGTCCCCGGCAGCGACGGAGTGCCCGGCGTCGTCGTCGCGGTGGGCATCGTCATCAACTTCGGGTTCGTCGTCCTGACGATCCTCAAGGGCAAGCTGCTGACGGGGTTGATCGGCGTGTTCGTGCCCGGTCTCGCCGTCGTGGGGGCCGTGCGCGTCGCGAAACCCGGATCGTGGTGGGCGGCCAAGCGATACAAGACGGGCGGGTGGCTCGATCGGCGCTCCCACGCGCGTTTCAACGACGCCTACGACGAACGCTGGAACGCCGTGCGCGACTTCATCGGCGGCCGCCCCTACCCGCGCGAACAGATGCGCGCGACGATGCGCTCACAGATGCAAGCCGCGCGCCAGCGCCGCCAGGAACTGCCGCTCGAGCGCGCGCAGGCCCGCGTCGCGCGTGAGATGCGCCGGCATGAGCGGCTGACGGCCGCGCAGGTGCGGCGATCGTCGACGCGGGCGCGCTCGAGACGTCGACGCTGACGCGGCAGGGCGACGCTCGACGCCCCACACGGTGCGGAGCTGCACCACGTGGGACGTTCGCGCCGACTAATTGCCCCCACTCGGCGCCGAGTGGGACGTCACGAGGTTCAGAACAGTTCCGCCCCGGGCCAGGTGCCTTGTTCGTTTCACTCGCGTACCGTCGAGCCCATGGACGAGACGGTGTTCACCTACGGCAGCCCCCAACTGAAGTTCGGCCCCGGAGCCATCGACGAGATCGCTTGGGACGCATCCAATCTCGGCGCGCGCCGCGTCGCAGTCGTGAGTGATCCGGGCGTCGCGGACGCAGGCATCACGCAACGCGTCGCCGACGTCCTGACGGGCGGTGACATCAGCGTCGACACCTTCACCGGCGCCCGCGTCGAGCCGAGCGACGCCTCGTTGCAGGAAGCCACCGACTGGGCCCGCAAGAACGGGCCGTGGGACGCGATCGTCGCCGTCGGGGGTGGCTCGAGCATCGACACAGCCAAGGCCATCGCCCTCATGACGACGAACGACGGCGACCTCGTCGACTACATCAACGCGCCCGTCGGTGGCGGCAAGAACCCGACGAAGCCGCTCGTGCCCGTCATCGCCGTGCCGACGACGACCGGCACGGGCAGCGAGTCGACGACGATCTGCGTCCTCGACGTGCTCGAAGCGAACGTCAAGACGGGCATCAGCCATGCGTCGCTGCGCCCGCGGCTCGCCGTCATCGACCCGCAATTGACGATGACGCAGCCCGCCGGCGTCACCGCGGCCGCGGGCATGGACATCCTCTGCCACGCCCTCGAGAGCTACACGGCCAAGCCGTACACCGAATTCGCCGCCAAGCGTGCCGAGCAGCGCGTGCCGTACTGCGGCGCCAACCCGATCAGCGACATGTGGTCGCGCGAAGCCGTGCGTCTGCTCGCGACGTCGTTCCGCACCGCCGTCGCGGACGGTGACGACGTGGACGCGCGCGGCGCGATGGCGCTCGCGGCGACGTTCGCGGGCATGGGGTTCGGCAACGCCGGCGTCCACGTGCCGCACGCCTGCGCCTACCCGATCGCCGGCATGGTGCGCGACTTCCGCCCCGACGGCTATGACGCCGACCACCCGATGGTGCCGCACGGCATGGCCGTCGCGATGACGGCGCCCGCCGCGTTCGCGCTGCTCTACCCCGCCGACCCGGGGCGTCACCACGAGATGGCCGCGTTGCTGGAACCGGACACCGCCGGCAGCGACCTCGGCCGCGATGCGCTGCCCGACGCCCTGCGTCGCCTCATGCGCGACATCGGCCTGCCCAACGGCCTTGTTGCACTGGGTTATTCGCACGGCGACCTGCCGCAGCTCGTCGACGGCGCGATGAAGCAGCAGCGCCTGCTCGCGACGGCGCCCGTCGACATCACCGAGACCGACGTCGAACGCGTGCTGCGAGACTCGATGACGCTCTGGTGACGACGCCCCTGCCGTGAGGTGGGCGCTATGGTGGGGCACGGCATCGCGGGACGTCGGCCGCTGCGGGGTGTTCACAGGTGGCCGGGCCTATAAGGCGCCCGCCCGTCCCCCTCTGCGATTCGCGCATCGATTCCGTCGTCACGCCGGGCCCCTGGCATGACGCCGCCCTCGTCCGGCTCGCCGGTTCTGACGACGAGCGTCCGATGGGCTTTCCGGCTCAGTACGCCGAGCGCATCGCGAAGATCGGCGACAAGCCCCTGCGCAGACGGGTGAGGCCCGGTCGCCCGCGTGACGACGGCAGGACGCCGCAGCCCGTCAGCGTCCGGCGACCGTCACAGGTGATGCGCCCAGACGATCGGTCCCGACCGCGAGCGCACTGGCGCCTGACCCGCGACCGACGACGCCGGCAGCGACGCCGGCGTCAGCGTCAACGTCCGAGCTGCAGCGCGATCATCGGCGCGAGGGTGCGGACGACGTCGCGCGGCGGCATGGAGGCGATCGGCTCGATGCCGATGAGGTAGCGCGCGAACACGAGCCCGGAGATGACGGTTCCGACGCCCGCAGCACGGCGGGAGGCGTCGGCGCCTCCGATGTGATCGCGCACGTGCGTCAGCAGCTCGGCGGTGATGAACTCGCTGAACAACCCGCGGATGGCGGGATCGCCGAGCACACCTTCGACCGTCTCCTGCAGCACCGGGCGCGAGCCCGCGCTCTCCCACACGGTGATGATGGCCATCAGGAATTCCTCGGCCACGCGCTGCGGGGGCTTGCCCCGGGCACGGCTGAACACGGACTCGACGGCGAACGTCGGGCTGAACTGCAGCGCCATCGCCTCGGCGAACAGCAGCGGCTTCGTCCCGAAGTGATAATTCACCAACGAGTGGTCCACACCGGCCTCCCGGGCGATCGACCGGGCTGACGTGCCGCGGTATCCGGAGGCCAAGAACTGTGCTCTGGCCGCCTCCAACAGGCGTTCTCGGGCATCACTACCACCCTTGGGACGCCCCCGCGAAGAATTCACCACGGTGGCATCATCGCATCAGGGCGGGCCATGCTGGGGTCAATCGCACGACATCGCAGAGCGGCCACGAGCCACGCGCCCAGGCACCGCTCCCCGGCATCAGGAGCCGTCATGACCGAACCCACGCCGCCCATGCGCGACAAGCACCACACGCACGCGGACCTCGACGCGGCCCGCGCCGAGGAGGCACACGGGCGCACCGAGGCGCCCGCGACGACCGGCACGACGCAGAACGGCGTCGAGGCCGACGGCGCCGAACGCGTCGAGGAACCCGAGAAGAAGCAGCCGCCGCTGCTCGTCTTCGTCCTCGCGCTGCCCGTCGTCCTCGGCCTCATGCTGCTCGCGTTCGCGACGCCGGCCGTGCACTCCGGCGCGAAGGATCTACCCCTCGCCGTCAGCGGCCCGCAGCAGGTGACGTCGAAGATCACCTCGACGCTCGAGAAGGAGAAGCCGGGCGCGTTCGACGTCAAGACCTACTCGGCGCCCGAGCAGGGCGCCGACGCCGTCAAGAACCGCGACGCCATCGGCGGCATCGCCGTGACGCCGCAGGGCGCCGCCATCCAGACGGCCGCCGGCGCGGGCTCGCCGTACTCCGCGCTCCTCAAGGGCGTCGGGGCGGGCCTCGAGAAGCAGGGCCAGAAGGTGACCTACCAGGAGCTCGCTCCGCTCCCGGCGAAGGACCCGATGGGCACCGCCATGACGAGCGCCGGACTGCCGCTGATCTTCGGTGGCATGGCGACGTCCGCCGCACTGTTCTTCACCTTCCGCGGCTCGTTCGGTCGACGTGCGCTCGGCGTCGTCGGCGTCGCGACACTCGGCGGCCTGCTCGCCGCGTGGATGCTCACGTCCTGGCTCGACGCCGTCGACTGCTCGTTCTGGAAGCTCGCGCTCGCCTTCGGCCTCGGCATCGCGGCCATCGGTTTCACCGTTCTCGGACTCGCGAAGAACCTCGGCCCGGCCGGCTTCGGGCTCGGTGCCGTCGCGATGCTGTTCATCTCCAACCCGATCTCGGGCCTCGCGACCGGCCCGCAGTGGCTGCCGCACCCCTGGGGCACGATCGGGCAGTTCCTGCCCGTCGGTGCGGCCGGCACCGCGCTGCGATCAGTCGCCTACTTCGACGGGCGGGGGGCGTCTCAGGCCTGGATCGTCCTGCTCTGCTGGGCCTTCGGCGGGTTCGTCCTGCTGTCGCTCGGCAAGTGGCGCAAGACAGCGCACTGACGGCCAGCCCGGGCGCGACGAGCGACGCGGCATCATCCGGGCGCCGATCCATCATGGCTGGCTCGGCGCCCGCGCCATGTCGTGGCGGGCCTGTCGCGCACCGGGCGAATCGGGCACAGGCGAGTCGGGCGCGGGCATTGCGCAGAACACGGCGGTGCAGGAGTACGTGAGTCGGGCACGGGGCGCTCGGGCGGGGCGAATCGGGCGCAGCCTTGTCATGCACCCGCTTCCGGCCGTCGGCGGGACGGATCGTCGCAGCCAGCACATGTCGGAATAGTTGAACATTCAACGGTATTGACACCCGTATGAAGATCGACATCTGGAGCGACATCGTCTGCCCGTTCTGCGTCATCGGCAAGCGTCACCTCGAGCTGGCGCTCGAGAACTTCGAGCACGCGGACGACGTCGAGATCGTCTGGCACAGCTACGAACTCGACCCGAGCATAGAGCGTGAGCCCGGCCGCACGCTCGTCGACACGATTGCGACGAAGTACGGCATCAGCGCCGAGCAGTCGGCGGTGAGCCAGCGGGACGTCGCAGCGCGCGCGGCCGCCGTCGGCCTGACGTTCAACTGGCAGGACGCGAAGTACGGCAACACGTTCGACGCGCACCGCCTCATCCATCTCGCAGCGCATCACGGACTCGCGACCGCGGCGGAGACGCGCCTCATGCACGCGTACTTCACAGAGGGCGTCTCGATCGGCGACGTCGACGAACTGCAGCGTCTCGGCGAGGAGATCGGGTTGCCCGCCGACGACGTCCGCCGCGTCCTGGCCGGTGACGAGTTCACTCAGGACGTGCGCGCCGACGAAGCGGCGGCGCGTCAGATCGGCATCACCGGTGTGCCGTTCTTCGTCCTCGACGAGCACCTCGCCGTCTCCGGTGCGCAGCCCGTCGAGACGTTCGAGCGCGCCCTGACGCAGGCCTGGCAGGGTCGTACGGCCACCTCGGACGCCGGCAGGGCCTCAGGCACTCATGGCCAAGCCGGCACCTGCGACGCTGACCACTGCGCCATCTGACCGAGGGCCCGTACCCATCTGCGATTTTCGTACCCGTTTTCCGGGAGCAAATGTGGACGAACATCGCAGACGGGTACAGCGCCGTCGTCCCCGAAGACCGCGACAGAGACGCACCCCCACGCGATGAATTGCGATCCGAAGACGGCGTCACCCGCGCGTCCTGCGGCGTTCACCCCCTGCGGCTTCGTACAATCGCGCCATGACTGTCGACGCCCCCGAGCGCCATATGAGTGAGATGAACATCGCGGCCATCGTGCCCTGCTACAACGAGGAAGTCGCGATCCCGACCGTGATCCGCGACCTCAAGGCCGCCGTTCCGGGCATCACGGTGTACGTCTACGACAACAACTCGAGCGACCGCACGTCGCAGGTCGCCGCCGAGGCCGGCGCCATCGTCCGCTTCGAGCAGCGCAAGGGCAAGGGCAACGTCGTGCGCCGCGCCTTCGCCGACATCGACGCCGACATCTACCTCCTCATCGACGGTGACGACACCTACGACGCCGCCGCGGCGCCTCACATGATCGAGACGCTCCTGTCGGGCCCGTACGACCACGTGCTCGGCGTGCGCACCGAGGACTCGGACGAGTCGGCCTACCGCCCCGGCCACGCCGCCGGCAACAAGGCGTTCAACAACCTCGTCGGCCGCCTGTTCGGTGAGCCGGTCACGGACATGCTCTCCGGCTACCGCATCTTCAGCCGACGCTTCGTCAAGTCCTTCCCTGCCCTCTCGCGCGAGTTCGAGATCGAGACCGAGCTGACGGTCCACGCCGTCAACCTGCGCGTGCCGCAGGTCGAGGTCCCCGTCGGGTTCAAGGACCGCCCCGAGGGCAGTGAGTCGAAGCTGCGCACGTACCACGACGGCTTCCGCATCCTGCGCGTCATCGCCACGCTGCTGCAGTACGAACGCCCTGTCGCCTTCTTCGGCGGCATCGGAGCGTTGTTCCTGCTGCTGTCGACCGTGATGAGCATCCCGCTGTTCCTCACCTACGCCGACACGCACACCGTGCCGCGGCTCCCCACCGCCATCTTCGTCACGGGGCTCGCGATCGTGGGGGCATTGGCAATCGTCGTCGGCATCATCCTCAACGGCAACCTGCGCCAGCGGCAGGAGAACGCCCGCCTGGCCTACCTGCGGCTCCCCCCGGTCGCGTGAGCACCGTCGCCAGCCGCCACGAAACCGCCTCTGCGCCGCGCAGGGGCGGTTTCTGGCGCAACCCGGCGCTGCTGTCGTCGCTCTTCGTCCTGCTGACGATCGCACTCGCGAACGCGATCTTCCTCACGGGTCTGCGCAGCAGCACCCCGATGACCTACTACTCGGGGCTGGCCTCCCCGTCGCGGGGTTCTCTCCTCGGCGGGTGGACGATCGACCCCAATGTCGGTTGGACGGTGGAATCGCTCGGTCGAGCAGCTGCCCACCAGTGGGCGGACGGCCATGTGCCGCTGTGGAACTCGTACGAGGGCCTCGGGCAGCCCCTTGCAGGTGAGATGCAGTCGGCTGCGCTGTTCCAGCCCTTCATCATGCTGCAGCTGCTGCCGCACGGCGTCTTCGTCATGCATGTCGTCCTCGAGATCGTCGCCGGCCTCGCGACCCTCGCCTTCCTGCGCCGCTTCGGGCTCGGCTGGGTCACCTCGACGGTCGGGGGGTGCCTGTTCGCGGTCAACGGTGCGTTCGCCGTCATGACGAACGCGCCGTTCAACCCGATCGCCTTCCTGCCGCTGGGGCTGCTGGGCGTCGAGATGATCCGGGCGTCCTTGCAGCGCTCGCCCGACGCGCACGCGCCTCGACGCGGGAGCCGGCGCCCGTGGGCCGGCGTCGCCGTCCTCGCTCTTGCGATCGCGTGGATGCTGTTCGCCGGGTTCCCCGAGACGGCTTTCCTCGAGGCCCTGTTCATCGGCTGCTGGGCGCTCGTGCGGCTCGGGCAGGCGCGCGGACACCGCCTCGCCTTCGCGGGGCGGACCGCGGCAGGCATGGCGCTCGGACTCGCCCTCGCGGCGCCCGTCCTCGTCGCCTTCCTCGACTTCATGTCGTGGGGCTCGACGTCGTACCACGAAGCCGTCGCCAACGACATCTCCTACCCGCGACGCCAGATCATGTCGCTCGCGCTGCCGTTCGCCGTCGGCGCGCTCAACAACGCGGTGCTGCGACTGCAGGCCGGATACCTCACCCTGCCCGCTCTGTTCATGGCGCTCGTGGGCCTGACGGGCACACGCCGCCGCGGCATCCGCCTCCTGCTCGCCGGGACGATGATCGTGCTCATCGGCAACATGTTCCGATTCGAGCCGATCAAGCTGCTGCTCAACCACACCCCCGGCATCAAGGCGATCCTCGTCTACAAGTACGGCATCAGCATCCTCGAGTTCGCCGTCGTCATCGCCGTCGCTCTGGCCGTCGACGACCTCGCCCGACGCCGCGTCGGCCGTCGCCGCACCCTCGTCTGCGCGTCCTTGACCCTCGCGTACGCCGCCGTCACCCTCGCCGTGCTCGTCTCGCGCGGATACGTGGTGAGCCCGCGCTGGACCACCGCCGTGATGCTCGCGCTGGCCGCCGTCTGCGCCGTCCTCCTCGTGCTGCTGCTGCGTGCGCGTACGCACCACGAGGAAGCACCCGTGCCCGCTGACACGGCCGGGGCGCCCGCCGCCCGCACAGGCGCAACCGCGACGAGCAGCCCGGCCCGCGGACGATCCCTCGCTGCACCCCTCGCCGGCGCTCTGCTCGTGCTCACCGCGGCGGCGCACTTCGCCGTCCCGCAGGCGGGTGCCAGCCGCGCGGCGGCGATCGACATGAAGCCGGTCCACTACCTGCAGCAGCACCTCGGCACGTCGCGCTTCTACACGCTCGGCCCGATCCAGCCCGACTACGGCTCGTACTGGAAGCTCGGCCAGCTCAACGTCAACGACCTGCCGGTGCCGAAGAAGTACGGCGAGTTCGTGCTCGACGAGCTGCGCCCCTCTCACACCGGGCTCAGCGCCAAGCAGATGCAGGACACGTTCAAGGACTACCAGCTCATCCCCTTCAACCCGCCGGCCGCGGTGGAGCGCAAACTGCTCGTCGGCTACGGCGAGAAGCAGCAGGCCTTCCGTGAGGCCGGCGTGCGCTACCTCGTGACGCGCCCCGATGTCGTCAGCCCCGCGATGGCGACGAGGCTCGGCCTGGTCAAGGTGCTCGACTCGCCGAAGACGGACATCTTCGAGGACGCATCGGCGCAGCCGTACTACACGAGCGACGGCGCGTGTCGCGTCGAGAGCGGCTCCCGCACCGACGTCACGCTCACCTGCTCCCGCTCGGCGACCCTCACGCGCCGCGAGCTCGACGCTCCGGGCTGGCGCGCCACGGTCGCGACGGCTGGCGCGACGGGCTCGACGAAGGCGGTGGCCGTCGCCGACGGCCGGCTCTACCAGCGCATCGAGGTGCCGCAGGGCACCTCGCACGTCACGTTCGATTACCGTCCGCGTCACTTCGAGCTCGCCGTCGGCGTCTCGATCGCAGCGGCGTTCATGCTGCTCGTCGGGTGTGCGAGCACGCTCGTGCGACGTCGTCGACGAGATCGTCACGACACCGACGTGGCAGCGCCCGCATGCGGTTCGTCGTCATCGTCCGATTCAGTGGGAACCGGCGCGGCTGCAGACCAGGGAACGACCACCAGGGAAGGTTCGGAGCGCACATGAGTAACGCAGCATCCGTCAGCGGTGCCACCCGCGCCGACGAGTACGGCCGCACCGGCGGGGGCGGCTCCGAGCTCGCCTCTGCTCGAGGACGCAACCGCCGCCCGGCGCTCATCGCGTGCCTCGCCGTCGTGGTGGCGGTGTTGCTGGCGAACGCCGTCTACCTGCTCGGCGTCCGCAGCAATGACCCGATGCTGTACCACTCGGGGCTCGGCTCGCCGACGCATGGGCTGACGGACATCGGCCCCGACAGCGGGCACTATCCCCACACCATCGACGCCAACGACGGGTGGACGGTGCAGTCGCTCGGCAAGCTGTCGGCGCAGATGTGGAAGAACGGGCAGGTGCCGCTGTGGAACCCGTTCGAGGGGCTCGGGCAGCCGTTGGCGGGCGAACAGCAGTCCGCCGCGTTCTTCCAGCCGTTCATCATGCTCAACCTGCTGCCCAATGGCTCGTTCCTCATGCACCTCGCGCTCGAGCTGGTCGCCGGCCTCACGATGCTGGCCTTCCTGCGCAGCCTGCGCCTCACCTGGGTGGCCTCCACCGTCGGCGGCATCCTGTTCGCGATCAACGGAGTCTTCTCCGTCATGACGAACGCGCCGTTCAACCCCATCGCCTTCCTGCCGATGGTGCTGTGGGGCGTCGAGCTCGTCGCCTCCGACGTCCGACGCCGCACCCGGCCGCGCGTGGGCATCGTCGTCATCGCGCTCGGCCTGGCGTGGATGCTGTCAGCCGGGTTCCCCGAGACGGCCCTCATCCAGGGGCTCGTGATCGCCGCATGGGTGCTGGTACGCACCCCCGCGCTCGCACCGAGTCGCCTGCGTTTCCTGATGTGGAACGGCGTCGGGGCCGTCGCCGGAATCGCGCTCGCCGCGCCCCTTCTGCTCACCCTGAAGCACTTCCTCGGTTTCGCGTTCACCGCCTACCACGGTGGTGGTGAACGCCCGCCGTGGAAGTACCACGCGTACGCGTTCTACGGCCTCTTCGGTGAATACCTTGCAGGCCCCTTCAGCTCGAGCACCTTGATGAACGGCGTGGCCGGCTACGTGACGCTCGCGTCGCTGCTGTGCGCCGTCATCGGTCTGTTCGGCCGCCACCCACGCGGCGTGAAGATCATGCTCGTCACCCTCATCACGCTGCTCATGCTCAACATGTTCGGCGTCGAGGTCGTCAACAGAGTGCTGTACGCCATCCCCGGTGTCGACCTCGTCCTGCTCTACAAGTACGGCATCATCCTGCTCGTCTTCGCGTTCACGGTGCTGACCGCGTACGGCCTCGACGACCTCGGCCGCGGCCGCGTGCGCCGAGGCGCCGTTTGGACTGCAGCGGCTGTCACGACGGCGTACGTGACGGCCGGAGTCATCTATCTCGCACTGTCCGACCGCGTGTCCCACCCCACGTGGACGAGCGTCGCCGCGGGACTGTTCGGGTTCGTCATCATGGCGCTGACGGCCGCGTTCGCGTGGGGTTCGCGAGCGAAGGCCGCGGGCCCCGAGACGGGCGGTGCGGGTACGCGCCCCCGTCCGACGAAGCGCGCCGCGAGCGCCGCGCTCGTGGCGGGTCTCGTCATCGTCGCCGAGGCGGGCGCCTCGTACGCGACTCCCCAGCTGAACGCGAGCCCCCCAAAGCCCATTGACACGGCGCCCCCGGCCTACCTCCAGGAGCACCTCGGCACGTCGCGGTTCTTCACCCTCGGGCCGATCCAGCCGAACTACGGTTCGTACTGGCAGATCGCGGAACTCAACGTCAACGACCTGCCGGTGCCGGAGAAGTACAGCACGTACGTCATGGATCATCTGCGGCCACCGAAGGGCACGCCCGCGTACATCAGGCCGACGCGTGGGTTCAACCCCTTCATGCCCTATCTGCTCGTCACCCGTAACTCGCCGGCCTGGGGGCAGAAACGCATCCTCGCGGCATACGGCCAGCAGCAGGCGGCCTACCGTGACGCGGGCGTGAGGTACGTCGTCGCCGCGCCGGGCGTCGTCGACGGCGCGAGCGCCTCACGCCTGGGGCTGCGCCGGGTGTTCGGGTCGAAGAAGGCCGAGATCTTCGAGGACGCCGCGGCCCGCCCGTACTACGACACGCGTGGTGCATGCCGGGTCGAGAAGCAGACGCGCGAATCGGTGACGCTCGACTGTGCCCGGCCGACGACGCTCGTGCGCCGCGAGCTGAGCACGCCGGGATGGTCCGCGACGATCAACGGCACGAAGAAGCACCTGCCCAGTGGGCCGAACCAGCTCTTCCAGACCGTTCGGGCGCCCGGAGGCCGGTCGACGATCAGCTTCGCCTACCAGCCGCCGCACTTCCGAGCGGCCGCGGCGTTGAGCCTGGTGACGCTGGCCGCGCTCTGTCTCCAGCTGGTGCCGTTGCGCACGCGGCGCCGTCGTGAGTCGAGAGGCGAATCTGCTGCCACCCGCTCCGAGGAGCCCCGCTCGCTCTGAACGGGGCGGGCGTACCCATCTGCGATTTTCGTACCCGTTTACCAGGAGTAAATGTGGACGAACATCGCAGATGGGTACGGCTCCGACGCCCTCATAGCCGCCTCACAGCGACGCCATACGGGGTGGTGAAGTGAGGGCGGGACAGTGGCGTCATGAGCACGCAGGTCACCATGCCGCCGACACCGAACAGACTCGGCGCCTCCGCCGCCGCGGCACCACGCGAACCGCGCGTCATCCCCTCCTGGTGGCGTGACACGAGCATCGTCGTCGCCTGGGGCCTCGGCCTGTTCGTCGTCGCCCTGTGGGTGACGAACGGCGGGATTGCCGGCCTGACGTCCACGTCGGGTGTCCTCGACGAATCGGGCCGCCTCACGGGTCTGATCGCGAGCTACCTGCTCCTGCTGCAGGTGCTGCTCATGGCGCGAGTTCCGTTCGTGGAGCAGGCCTTCGGGCAGGATGGGCTGACGCGCCTGCACCGCTGGGTCGGCTTCTCGAGCTTCACGCTGATGCTCGCCCACATCGCCCTCATCACGCTCGGCTACGCCGCCGACGCGCACCAGAGCATCTGGGGGCAGATCGTCGACTTCACCCTCACCTACCCGGCGATGCTGCTCGCCCTGGCCGGAACCGTCGCGCTGTGCCTAGTTGTGATGACCAGGCACGTTGGT
>NZ_JAGEKQ010000013.1:0-112683 GCF_017565385.1 Dermacoccus sp. NHGro5
GCGGCCACGGCCACAGCCACTGATCCTTCCCTCGCTTCGTCTTCCGGCGGCGGTCTGAGCGGGGCGCATGCGCCCCGCTCAGACCCCCGCTCGGCGCGACGATGCTTCGGGCGTGACAGACGAATCCCGCCCCGTCCCACACTTCGCAAGCTCAGTGTGGGACGGGGCGGGATTCGTCTGTCACGGGTCCATGTCGCGCCGTGGTGCGATGGCGAGAGCGTGCGGTGTTGTTCAGACGCCGGCGTCGCGCCGTGGTGCGATGGTGGGAGCGTGGGGCGTTGTTCGCCCGGGGGGGCTCGCGTCGTCGGGTGGTGGCGGGAACGTGCGAGGTTGTTCCGGAGCCGGCTTCGCGCCGGGGGTGCGGAGCGGGCGTCAGTTCGTGACGCGCACGCACTCGTCCTCGAGGCACACGACGCTGCCGACCTTGATCTGCGCGCTACGACGCGTGTCGACCTCACCATCCACCGTCACGAGACCCTCCGTGATGACCACGCGCGCCTCCGCACCGTCCTCCACGAGATTCGCGAGCTTGAGCAACTGACCGAGCTTGATCGACTCGTCACGGATCTGAACATCGGCGTGTGCGCTCATGACGCACTCCTTTCTGAGACTGCCCCCATTGTCCCATCGCGGGCGGCGCTGAGGTGGCGCCGCGGCCCCAGCTTCGTTAGCGTGGAGCGTCGATCTACAGCCCCACACACCGTCCGAGCACGACAGGCAGTACCGTCGGATCGGAACACTGAAGCGCGACCGCACGCCCAGAAACGAGCAGGCAGAACCCCGTCCGACAGCACGCAGCAGCCCCTTGGAGAGGCCCGCATGACGAGCGAGACCGGATACTCCTCACCCGAGGCCGAATGGCCCCGGGTGAGTTCCGCGCGCCGCCATGTAACGCTCACGACCCCAACAGCGATGGAGGAAGTGAACGGGGAAGCCTCGTCCATCGCCGCGCTGGTCTCAGCAGCGCGATCCGGTGACGA
This sequence comes from Dermacoccus sp. NHGro5, assembly GCF_017565385.1. NCBI lineage: Bacteria > Bacillati > Actinomycetota > Actinomycetes > Micrococcales > Dermacoccaceae > Dermacoccus > Dermacoccus sp. NHGro5. The sequence continues at coordinate 981 of NZ_JAGEKQ010000013.1, forward strand.
CGCGGCACGGGAGACACTTCTCGACGACGTGCACCAACGTGCACTTCGCTATGCCTCGGCAAGGTTGGGGGCCTTCAGTGGCTCCCGCGAACTCGCAGCGGATGCGGCTCAGGAGGTGTGCGTGGCTGTGCTCAAGGCTCTGCCCCGCTACGTCGAGCGCGGTGTCCCCTTCGAAGCGTTCGTGTATTCGATCTGCTCGCGCAAGGTGGCCGACGTCCAGCGCGGCGCCTTCCGCTCCGCCGTGCCGACGGACGAGGTGCCCGACACGATTGACCCCGGCCTCACCCCCGAGGACGCGGCGCTCAACCTCGACACCGCGCGGCGGCTGTCCGTGCTCATGGAGAAGTTGACGCCGCAGCAGCGCGAGATCCTGACGCTGCGCGTCGCCGTCGGCCTCAGCGCCGAGGAGACGGGCGCGAGCCTCAGCATGTCGCCGGGCGCCGTCCGTGTCGCCCAGCACCGTGCGCTCGCGCGACTGCGCACCCTGCACGAGACCTCGGGGGAGGAGCTTCGATGACACCGCCCGCCACCCGCTTCGACGTCGAGGCCAACCTGCGTGACATCGCCGAGGACGACGCCCTGCTCGACGCTCTCGGAGCCCGCTCCGTCGTCGAGTCGCCGTGCTCACGCGGCACGACGGTTCCCCCCTCGGAGGCGCGCTGCGTCTCCGCCCTGCGCCCCGCCCGGTTGCGGCCCGTTGTCGAGCCCCCGGCCCGCGAAGGTGACGACGACCTGGAGCGCAGCCCCGGCGAGCAGGCATTGAGCGACCTGTTCACCGCCTGGACACGTGAGATCGACGCGACCTGCGAGGCCGTGACGCGGCCGTCGCGTCCCGAGGTGACGCGCCGGCCCGAGGTACACGACAAGGATGTGTCGGCCCACCCCGTCATCGACACCAACATCACAGCTTCGCGCGAGAACGAGTTCGCCGGCGGTGGCCGCTACCTCGCGACCGGACGACCTACCTCGAAGCGCCGTACGCGGCGTGCTTGGAGTGGACGTGCCAGTCTCACGGCCGTCTCCGCCGGCGCCGTCGTCGCGCTGTCCAGCGTCGCCGCTGCCGTCAACGGCGGAAGCCTGTCGACCGTTCTCGCGCCGCTGCACCTCGACTGGAGCAATGCGCGCGCCGTCGCCGAACCAGACGTCCCCCGAGTGCAGGCCACGGCCGTTCCCACCCCGACGACACTGCCCGGACCGATGGCCGCCGCGCCGGGTGCACCGGCGCGATCGAGTGCGCATGGTGGACCGAGTCAGGGCCAGAGTGCCGGTCGTGAGGCAGCCCGACCCGAAACCGGCCCGCAATCAGGCGCCGAGCGTTCGGGTGAGGGTTCAGTCGCCGGTTCGATGATTCCCGAGCAGGTTCCCTCGAGCGTGGCGATGACGACCACGACGCGCGGCGACGCGCCGCAGCGCACGACGCCGGGAACGCGCGGCCAGCGCTCGTCCCAGTCGACGACGCAGCGCCCGTCGACGGGTTCGGCGTCCAGCTCACGGCCCAGCACGTCGCGTCCGACGGGCTCGTCCGGATCGACCTTGCCCGGTTCGTCCTCGAGCACGTCCAAGCAGAGCAGCTCGAGCACATCCAAGCCGAGCAGTTCGCGTCCGGCGCCGTCGCACTCGCAGCCCACGTCGCCGACCAGCCCGACGACGCCTTCGTCCGGCACTGCGACGCCGACGAGTCCGGCCACGCCGCCTACCACGCCGTCGGCGTCGAACACGCCGACGCCCTCCGACACGGTTTCGGACCCGGGCACCGCGCAGACGAGCGCCGGCGCCACCGCGACGGGAAGCCCGTCGGCCGAATCCGACTGACGGTAGCTGCGGCGCGGTTCGTCGTGGAGCCCGGTTGCCGGCTCGCACTGACCGGAGCTGCGGCGGGCTCGTCGTGCAGCCACCTGTGCCGTCGTCACGCGCGGTGAGGGCAGGGGCCGGAGTGTCCTAGACTTGGTGAATGGCTTTCGGTTCTGACAATGTCACTGACGTTCCCCCGAAGTTCGCGACGCTGGGCCTCACCTACGACGACGTTCTGCTGCTGCCCGGCGAGACCGACGTCATCCCGTCCGAGGTCGACACGACGGCGCAGCTGACGCGCGAGATCACCCTCAACATTCCGCTCGTTTCGGCGGCGATGGACACCGTCACCGAAGCGCGCATGGCGATTGCCATGGCGCGCGAGGGTGGCATGGGTGTGCTGCACCGCAACCTGTCGATCGAGGATCAGGCCTACCAGGTCGACCTGGTCAAGCGCACGCAGACGGGGCGCATCACGAACCCCGTGACGATCGGCCCCGACAAGACGCTCGAAGAGCTCGACGCGATCTGCGGCCAGTACCGCGTCTCCGGGCTGCCGGTCGTCGTCGAGGACGACAAGCTCGTCGGCATGATCACCAACCGCGACCTGCGCTTCACGCCCGTCGCGGAGTGGGCGACGACGAAGGTGCGCGACGTGATGACGCCGCAGCCGCTCGTCACCGCGCCCGTCGACATCTCGAACGACGACGCGACGGCGATCCTGCGTCAGCACAAGCGTGAGCGCCTGCCGCTCGTCGACGACGACGGGCGTCTCGTCGCGCTCATCACCGTGAAGGACTTCGTGAAGTCCGAGCAGTTTCCGAACGCCTCGAAGGACGCCGAAGGCCGCCTGCTCGTCGGCGCCGCCGTCGGGTACTTCGGTGAGGCCTGGCAGCGCGCGACGACGCTCATCGAAGCGGGCGTCGACGTGCTCGTCGTCGACACCGCGCACGGTCACGCCAAGCTGTTGCTCGACATGATCCGCAAGCTGAAGGCCGACCCCATGACGAAGCACGTGCAGATCGTCGGCGGCAACGTCGCGACCCGCGCAGGCGCGCAGGCACTCGTCGATGCCGGCGTCGACGCCGTCAAGGTCGGTGTCGGCCCCGGCTCCATCTGCACGACGCGCATCGTCGCCGGCGTCGGCGTCCCGCAGGTCAGCGCCGTCTACGAAGCCGCGCAGGCCTGCCAGCCCGCCGGCGTGCCCGTCATCGCCGACGGCGGCCTGCAGTACTCCGGCGACATCGCGAAGGCCCTCGTCGCAGGCGCCTCCACCGTCATGGTCGGCTCACTGCTCGCCGGCACCGAAGAATCACCCGGCGAAGTCGTCCTCATCAACGGCAAGCAGTTCAAGGCCTACCGCGGCATGGGCTCACTCGGAGCGATGAGCTCACGCGGCAAGAAGTCCTATTCCAAGGACCGCTACTTCCAGGCCGACGTCATCAGCGACGACCAACTCGTCCCCGAAGGCATCGAAGGCCGCGTCTCCTACAAGGGCCCCGTCAGCAACGCCGTCCGCCAACTCGTCGGCGGCCTGCACCAGTCGATGTTCTACGTCGGCGGCTCGACGATCCCCGAACTGCAGAAGCGCGGCCAATTCGTGCGCATCACCTCCGCCGGGCTCAAAGAAAGCCACCCCCACGACGTCCAAGGCATCGTCGAAGCGCCGAATTACTCCATTCGCTGACGTGTGCCGTCCGGATCCGGGAGCGGCAACGTCATGCGCCACGAAGGCGGCCCCGGTCACTCGCAAGCGCGCGATGGGGGTCGCCTTCGTGCGTCTGCGTCGTCGGGTGCTGCGGTCGTGGGGGGGTTCGGCCACCGCTTGCGGACTTGGGGGCCTCGCTCGCGCCCGTGTCGGTCGTGGTGCGGTCGTGGGAGGGAGCGGCTGGTACGGGTGGCCACGGACGTCGCCCGAAAACGCCTCATGGATGACGCGATTGCGGGCAACGATCAGTTCAGCTGGCCTCGCTGGTGCGCGTTGGATGGAGTCACCGGTTCCGCACCTCGGATCAGTCACGAAGCATCTTGGTCGCGACGAGGCCCACATCAGGACGCGCGGGCAGAACTGCCTCGAGATCGAGATGGAGCGGCGTCTCAGGCCAGTCGGTCCGCGTCTTGGCGAACGCGTCCTCGAAGCCTGCGCGTCTGCGCACCGCGATCACGTCCTTCAGACGAATAGCGGTGAACCCGTCGGGGTACCCGCCGTCGCGCGCGTTCGCGATGAGAGCCCACTTCTTGCCGACGGCGCTCACGTAGCCCCAAACGGTTTCAGAAGAGCGAGGGTTGCGATGGACGTCCACGAGGCTGCGATCGATACGGGCCTTGTCGAGCTTCTTCGCGGCATCCATGCGAAGAGCGTAGCCACGCCGAGGAAGACACTGCAGGTTTTCATCATCGAGGACCGGTGATACTCATGACCCGTGCGCTTCATCACCAAGTACCTCGACGGATACGTCCTCGCCCTGCTCGGAATGGTCGCCCTGGCGTGCCTGCTGCCGGCACGCGGCGGTGCCGTCGCGCCCGTCGAATGGGCGACGAACATCGCCATCGGGCTGCTGTTCTTCCTCTACGGCGCGCGCCTCTCGACCGAGGAGACGAAAGAGGGCTTCCGCCACTGGCGCCTCCACCTGCTCGTCCTCGCGTTCACGTTCGTCGCGTTCCCACTGCTGGGCCTCGTCATCCGGCCCATCGCTGACACGTTCCTGCCCCACACCCTCAGCCTCGGACTGCTGTACCTGACGCTGCTGCCGTCGACCGTGCAGTCGTCCGTCACGTTCACCTCACTCGCGCGCGGCAACGTCGCCGCGTCGATCTGCGCCGCCTCGTTCTCCAACATGCTCGGCGTCGTGCTCACACCTTTGCTCGTCATCGGTGTCATGGGCGGGCAGGCCGCGTTCAGCTTCGACTCGGCGGAGAAACTCATCGTCCAACTGCTGCTGCCGTTCATCCTCGGCCAGTTCTGCCACAAGCGCCTCGGCGGCTTCCTCGCCGAACACAAGCAGGGCCTGACGTACCTCGACCGCGGCGGCATCATGCTCGTCGTCTACTCCGCATTCAGCGCGGGCATGCGCGAACACATGTGGAGTCACGTCACCGTGTGGCAGGTCGTGGCGCTGCTTCTCATCTGCGCTGTGCTACTCGCCGTCGTCATGGTCGGCTCGTACGTGACGGCGCGCCGCCTCGGCTTCTCGCGCGCCGACCAGGTCGCCATCGTGTTCTGCGGATCGAAGAAGTCGATGGCGTCCGGCTTGCCGATGGCGACGGTGCTGTTCCCCTCCGGCGTCGGACTGCTCGTGCTGCCCCTCATGATGTTCCACCAGCTGCAACTCATCGTCTGCGCGCAGGTCGCGCGCCAGTGGCCCGACAAACCCGCCCTCGGGCGGGCGCCGGAAGACGGCGTGAGGGAATAGGATCGACGCGTGACTGAGATCGAGATCGGCAAGGGCAAGCGCGGTCGCCGCGCGTATTCACTCGACGACATCGCGATCGTCCCGTCGCGCCGCACGCGCGACCCGCGGGAGGTGTCGACGTCGTGGCAGATCGACGCCTACCACTTCGAGCTGCCCGTCATGGCCGCGCCGATGGACTCGCTCATGTCGCCCGCGACGGCCATCGCGTTCGGCAAGCTCGGCGGCCTGCCGGTGCTCGACCTCGAGGGCCTGTGGACGCGCTACGAGGAGCCCGAGAAGCAGCTCGCGCAGATCGCGACGTGCAGCCCTGACGAGGCCACCGCCCGCATGCGCGAGATCTACGCCGAGCCCATCAAGCCCGAACTCATCACCGCACGCCTCAAGGAGATCCGTGACGCGGGCGTCACCGTCGCCGGCGCCCTGACACCGCAGCGCACGCAGGAGCACTGGCGCACCGTCGTCGCGGCGGGCGTCGACCTGTTCGTCATCCGCGGCACGACCGTCTCGGCCGAGCACGTCTCCGGCGCGTCCGAACCGCTCAACCTCAAGCGCTTCATCTACGAGCTCGACGTCCCCGTCATCGTCGGCGGCGCGGGCACCTACACCGCTGCGCTGCACCTCATGCGCACCGGCGCGGCCGGCGTCCTCGTCGGCTTCGGCGGCGGCGCCGCGCACACGACGCGCCGCACGCTCGGCATCCACGCGCCCATGGCGACGGCGATCTCCGACGTCGCTGCGGCGCGCCGCGACTACCTCGACGAGTCGGGCGGACGTTACGTCCACGTCATCGCGGACGGCGGCGTCGGCACATCCGGCGACATCGTCAAGGCCGTCGCGTGCGGCGCTGACGCCGTCATGCTCGGCGCAGCCCTCGCGCGTGCCGAGGAGGCGCCGGGCCGCGGGTTCCACTGGGGCCCCGAAGCGCACCACAGCCAGCTGCCGCGCGGTGAGCGCGTCGAGGTCGGCACCGTCGGTTCTCTCGAGCAGATCCTCGACGGCCCCGGCCAGAGCGCTGACGGCACGACCAACATCATGGGCGCCCTCAAGCGCGCGATGGCGACGACCGGTTACTCCGACCTCAAGGAGTTCCAGCGCGTAGAACTCGTCGTCGCGCCCTACCAGCGCAGCTGACCCGCACCCCACTCAGCACGCCCTCGCTCTTTCGAAGAGCGGGGGCGTGCTGCGTCGAGGGACGCATCGCGTCGGCAGAGCGCACGACGGCGCCCGCCATGTGCACGGTGTACGCGAAAGTAACCACGGTGTCGGAGGTCACATCTACAGTGGGGGGATGACGCCTTCACTGCACACCCAGCCGCGCCCGCAGCGTCCGCTTGCTCTCGACGAGGCGACCGTCCGACGCATGAGCGCCCGCGTCGTCGCGAGCGGCCCGGCGCAGGAACGCATGACGCCGCTGACGGGGGAGACGATCGGCGCGCTGCCCACGTCGACGCCCGACGACGTCGTCACCGCCTACGAACGGGCGCGCGCAGCGCAGCAGGAATGGGCACAGCGCGACGTCCGCGAACGCGTCGAGTTCCTCACGAGGCTGCACGACCTCGTGCTCGATCGCCAGGACGAGTTGCTCGACCTCATCCAGATCGAGTCGGGCAAGGCGCGCATCCAGGCGTTCGAGGAGGTGCTCGACACCGCGGGCGTGTGCCGTCACTACGCCAAGAAGGCGCCGAGCTATCTCGCCGAGCGCAAGGCCCTCGGCGCGCTTCCGGTGCTGACGCAGGCGCGCACGCACTATCTGCCGAAGGGCGTCGTCGGCATCGTCGCGCCGTGGAACTACCCGCTGTCGATGTCGATCACGGATGCGCTGCCGGCGCTCGCGGCGGGCAACGCCGTCGTCCTGCGCCCGGACGAGAAGTCGAGCTTCACGTGCCTGCGCGCCGTCGAACTGTGCGACGAGGCGGGCCTGCCCGAGGGGCTGCTCCAGGTCGTCCTCGGCGACGGGCCGAACGTCGGCGGGGCGGTGCTCGAGCACGCGGACTCGGTGATGTTCACCGGTTCGACGAAGACGGGCCGCATCGTCGCGCGCGACGCGGGGGAGCGGCTCAAGAGCGCGTCACTCGAACTCGGTGGCAAGAACGCCATGTACATCGCCGATGACGCCGACCTGACGCGCGCCGCCGAGTGCGCGCAGCGCGCCGTCTTCGCGAGCGCGGGCCAGCTGTGCATCTCGATCGAGCGTCTCGTCGTGCACGAGAAGATCGCCGACGAGTTCCTGCGACGCTTCCTCGAACGCGTCGCAGCGATGAAGATCGGCGTGGCGCTCGACTGGGGCTACGACATGGGCAGCCTCATCTCGGCCCACCAGCTCGAACGCGTCACACAGCACGTCGACGACGCCGTCGCGAAGGGCGCGACGGTGCTGATCGGAGGCAAGGCGCGCTCCGACATCGGCCCGTACTGCTACGAACCGACCGTCCTCGACGGCGTCGCGGACGGCATGCTGTGCCGCGACGAGGAGACATTCGGGCCCGTCGTCAGCGTGTACCGCGTGAGCAGCGATGACGAGGCCGTCGCCCTCGCCAATGACACCGACTTCGGCCTCAACGCCTCCGTCTGGACGAAGGACGTCGCGCGCGGGCGCGCCATTGCCGCCCGCATCCGCACCGGAACCGTCAACGTCAACGAGGGCTACGCGGCCGCTTACGCGAGCAACGGCGCGCCGATGGGCGGCATGAAGGCCTCCGGCCTCGGGCGGCGTCACGGCGCGGAGGGCATCACGAAGTACACCGACATCCAGAACGTCAGCGTGCAGCGCTTGCAGGGCTTCGGCGTGCCGAAGGGCGTGTCGCAGCGACAGTTCGCCCGCGCCCTGAGCACGGGTCTGCGCGTCATGAAGAAGGCGGGCCTGTCATGAACACCACCTCGCGCGATCAGGTGATGGACGTCGACGTCGCCGTCATCGGCTCCGGTTTCGGCGGCTCGGTTGCGGCGCTGCGGTTGGCTGAGAAGGGCTATGACGTCGTCGTGCTCGAAGCCGGCCCGCGGCGGCGTGACGACGAGTTCGCCAAGACGAGCTGGGACGTGCGCAACTACGTCTGGGCGCCCAAGCTCAAGTGCTTCGGCGTGCAGCGCATCCACAAGCTGCCGCACGCCGTCATCCTCGCGGGCGCGGGCGTGGGCGGCGGCAGCCTCAACTACGCGAACACGCTCTACGTGCCGCCGAAGACGTTCTTTGACGACCCGCAGTGGGCGCACATCACCGACTGGCAGGAAGAACTCGCGCCGCACTACACCGTGGCGAAGAAGATGCTCGGCGTCGTCGAGGCCAACCCGTGTGAGGGCGTCGTCGAGAACGTCATGCGCGACGCAGCCCGCAGCCTCGGTGTCGAGAACACGTTCCGCAAGACGCCGGTCGGCGTGTACTTCGGACGCGCCGGCGAGCGCGTCGACGATCCTTACTTCGGGGGCGAGGGCCCGGCGCGCACCGGCTGCACCGAGTGCGGCAACTGCATGGTCGGCTGCCGCGTCGGCGCGAAGAACACGCTGCTCAAGAACTACCTACCCCTCGCCGAACGGGCCGGCGCACGCATCGAGGCGATGCGCACCGTCGTCGATCTCGAACCGATCGGTGAGCACGGCGAAGGCGGCTGGCGCGTGACGAGTGAGCGCACCGGCGCGTGGCTGCGTCGGGATCGCCGGACGATGACGGCCCGCCACGTCGTCCTCGCCGCCGGGACGTGGGGGACGCAGTCGTTGCTGCACACGCTGCGGGCCGAAGGGCGCCTGCGGCACCTGTCGCCGCGGCTGGGCAAGCTGACGCGTACCAACTCCGAAGAACTCGGTGGTGCGGCCCTCGTCGACGTACCGCGCGGCGCGGACCTGACGAAGGGCGTCGCCATCACCTCGAGCTTCCACGTCGACGCCACGACGCACGTCGAGAACTGCCGTTACGGCAAGGGCTCGAACGCGATGGGCTTCTTCTCCACCCTGCTCATCCCCGGCGACGTGCCGAGCCGCACGCGTGCCTTCGCGCGCGAGTTCATCAAGCGCCCGGGCACGCTGCTCAAGACCGTCGTGCCGCGAAGATGGAGTGAGCGCACCGTCATCGCCCTCGTCATGCAGACGCTCGACAACTCGATCGACGTCTCACCGCAGCGCACGCGCCGCGGATGGAAGCTGACGTCCGCGCAGGGCCACGGCGAACCCAATCCGTCGTGGATTGCTGGCGGGCACAAGGCGATTCACGCGATGGCGAGCGAGCTGCAGAAGGCCGTCAAGGGCACCGCGGTGCCGGGCGGCACGTGGAACGAGCTGTTCGAGGTGCCGATGACGGCGCACTTCCTCGGCGGCGCACCGATCAGCGACGGGCCGGGCACGGGCGTCATCGACGCGTATCACCGCGTCCACGGCTACCCGACTCTGTCGATCGTCGACGGTTCGGCTGTCTCCGCGAACCTTGGCGTCAATCCTTCGCTGACGATCACCGCCCAGGCCGAACGTGCGATGAGTGCGTGGCCGGCCAAGGGGGAGCGGGACGAGCGCCCGGCGCCGGGTGAGGAGTACGTCAGGCTCGACGTGGCGCCGGGTCGTGTGCCCGGGCAGGTCGTCGACGTCGGGATGCCGCGCATCGGTGGGCTTGCCGGTGGTGAAAGGGGCGCCGTCGAGGTGACGCCATGACGCTCCACAATGCAGAGCGACCCGTCTGAGGCAACGTTCAGTTCGACCCCGTAGGCTGAGTCGGTGCTGCGAACCGCGATGAAACCCCGCCTCCTGCGGTTGTTCGTCGTCATGCTCGTTCTGACGGCAGCCTTCGTCTGGTTGGGCAACTGGCAGTGGCAGACGGCCCACAACAGGGCCAACCAGCAGGTCCTCGAGGAGAGCAACGGGCGCGCTGTGGAACCACTCGACGACGTCCTGAAACCGCAGACGACGTTCGACAACGGGCGCTCCTTGCAGCCGATTCGTGCGACCGGCCACTATGACGCCGCGAAGACCGAACTGGTCGCCGGCCGCGTACTCGACGGCAAGAACGGCTACTGGCTCATGACACCGCTCGTCGTCGACACGACGGGCGCGCGCATCCCGGTGGTGCGCGGGTTCGTCACGCAGACGACGAAGCTGCCCGCGCCGACGTCAGGCACGGTCACGATCGAGGGCGCGCTCGCGCCCGGGGAATCGGTCTCTACGCTCGGTGAACTTCCCGAGGGGCAGATCGGCACGATCGACATGGGCCGGCTGCTCAACGAGTGGGGCGGCAAGGTCTACAACGGCTTCGTCTTCTCGACGAAGCAGGCGCCGGCCGCGGCGCCGCAGTCGGGAACCGCTGTCGTGCAGCACATTCCGCCGCCGGTGCCGAAAGCCACGAAGGTCGATCTGCGCAACGCGGCCTATGCGTGGCAGTGGTGGATCTTCGCGATCTTCGCCGTCTTCATGTGGCTGCGAATCCTGCATGAGGAATACCTCGACGACCGGGCGGCCGCCGAAGCCGCGATCTCCGACGGGCCGCAGTCAACAGATGCGCCCGACGTGCGCGCCGCACGCAGCGAGGGCGACGCCGCTGACGATCTCGACCAGCCCGACGACGGTGCCGCCCGGGCGTCGTCGGCTCCCGAAACCCTCGCCGAACAGGGCGCGATGCGCCCGGCGACACGAAAGGAAACGCCGTGACCAAGCCTGCTCCCACCCCCGGCCGCCCCGTGGTGCGCATCGACGCACTCAAGGCTCGCTCTGCCCTCAAGTTCTTCAAGGTCGCCGCGTTCATCGTCGGTATCGGCCTGCTCGTTCTCGTGCTCGAGATGGTGCTGCACTACGGTTTCGACAACCACGCCCTCGACTGGTGGCCGCAACCGCATGGTCTGCTCTTCCTCGTCTATGTCGCCGCGACGGCGAATCTGGGTTTCGCCATGCGCTGGGGGATCGGCAAGATGGTGCTCGTCATCCTGGCCGGCTGCGTCCCGTTCCTGTCCTTCTGGGTGGAGCGCCGCATCAGCGGTGAGGTCGAGCGCGATCTCGAGGCACTCCCCACCCGCTGAGCGGCTGTCAGCGTCCGATAACCGCGTGATTCCGGGGTTGTCGCCCCGGCCGATAGGATGAGTGACGTGACCGAAAATCTGCAGGATCATCCCGTTCTCGTCGTCGACTTCGGCGCGCAGTACGCGCAGCTGATCGCGCGACGCGTGCGTGAGTGCGCCCTCTACTCCGAGGTCGTGCCGCACACGATGAGTGCCGCCGAGATGCTGGCCAAGGAGCCCGCGGCCATCGTGCTCTCGGGCGGGCCGTCGTCGGTGTACGCCGAGGGGGCGCCGTCGCTCGACGTCGCGCTGCTCGAGGCCGGCGTGCCCGTGTTCGGCATCTGCTACGGCTTCCAGGCGATGGCTGACGCTCTGGGCGGCACCGTCGGCCACACGGGTGGTCGTGAGTACGGCAACACGACGGCGACGATCACGCACACCGAGTCCGTCCTGTTCGCGGGGCAGCCCGCCGAGCAGAACGTGTGGATGTCGCACGGTGACGGCGTGACCGAGGCTCCCGCGGGCATGACGGTGTGTGCCCGCACACCCGGCGCGCCCGTCGCGGCGTTCGAGGATCCGGCGCGCAAGCTGTTCGGCGTCCAGTGGCACCCCGAGGTGTTGCACTCCGCCCATGGCCAGGAGGTGCTTCGTAACTTCCTGCTCAAGGGCGCCGGCCTCGAGGCGACGTGGACGGCCGCCAACATGGCCGAGGAGCTCGTCGAGCAGGTGCGGGAGCAGATCGGTGAGGGCCGCGCGATCTGTGGCCTCTCCGGTGGTGTCGACTCCTCGGTCGCCGCGGCGATGGTGCAGAAGGCGATCGGCGACCGACTGACGTGCGTCTTCGTCGACCACGGCCTGCTGCGCGCCGGTGAGGCCGAGCAGGTCAAGGAGGACTTCGTCGCCGCCACCGGCGTCGACCTCGTCGTCGTCGATGCGTCGCAGCAGTTCCTCGACGCGCTCGCGGGTCAGAGCGACCCGGAGACGAAGCGCAAGATCATCGGTCGCGAGTTCATCCGCGTCTTCGAGCAGGCCGCGCGCGACATCGTCGGCGCTGAGTCGAGCAGCGAGCACCCCGTCGAGTTCCTCGTCCAGGGCACGCTGTACCCCGATGTCGTCGAATCCGGCGGTGGCACGGGCGCGGCCAACATCAAGAGCCACCACAACGTGGGCGGCCTGCCCGACGACCTGCAGTTCACGCTCGTCGAGCCGCTGCGTTCGCTGTTCAAGGACGAGGTGCGTCAGGTCGGTCTCGAGCTCGGTGTGCCCGAGGCGATCGTGTGGCGCCAGCCGTTCCCGGGCCCCGGCCTCGGCATCCGCATCATCGGCGAGGTGACGGCCGAGCGCCTCGAGATCCTGCGCGCTGCCGACCTCATCGCCCGCGAAGAACTGACGGCCGCCGGTCTCGACCGCGACATCTGGCAGTGCCCCGTCGTGTTGCTCGCCGACGTGCGCTCCGTCGGCGTGCAGGGCGACGGCCGTACGTACGGCCACCCCATCGTCCTGCGCCCCGTATCGAGCGAGGACGCGATGACGGCCGACTGGACGCGCCTGGCCTACGACGTGCTCGCCAAGATCTCGAACCGCATCACGAACGAGGTCGCCGACGTCAACCGCGTCGTGCTCGACGTGACGAGCAAGCCGCCGGGCACCATCGAGTGGGAGTGAGTTCGAAGGTGACGGCATGATGCCTCCTGAGCTCACGCACGACGACGGCGCAGCCCGCACGGCTGCGCCGTCGTCGCATCCCGGTGGTCCTCGACGCGGTCAGGACGATCGGCCCGGCGGGTCGGCACGCCCCGGCGGTGGTGCGCGATGAGCGCCGATGACCTCGTGGGCGCGACACGGGCTGGCGACGACGCCGAGCCGGCCGGCGACATCTCGGAGTCCGTGCGTCGTCTCGTCTGCTCGGTGACGACCATGGCGCTCGTGTCGCTCACCGGGTTCCTTCTGGTGCTGTGGGTGTTCACGCGAACGGCACGCGGCCAGATGTGGGACGAACGCGCGCGCCTGAGCACCGGTTCCAGCGCGCGAGCCTGGGCGCACATCGTCGACCCCCTGACGTACATCACGATCGCGAGCACGGGCGCGTTCCTGCTCGCGTTCGTCGCGATCGCACTCGTGCGACGCCGTTTCGCTCTCGCGGCGGCGGCCGTCTGCGTCGTCTCTGTGGCGAACGTGACGACGCAGCTGTTCAAGGCCTATTGGCCCACGCAACCGCACTGGTGGTCGAACTCGTTGCCAAGTGGGCACTCGACGGTGGCGATGAGCATCGCCACGGCTGCCCTCATCGTCGCGCCCGTGGGCGCCAGGCGATGGCTGCTGCCGTTCGCCGGCTTCGGGGTGACGTTCGTCGGCGCGGGCACGCTCGTCGGACACTGGCACCGGCCCGCCGACGTCATCGCGGCCTTTCTGCTGACCACGTTCCTCGCCGCGATCGCGCTGGGCGTCGTGCAGCGCGTCCAGCACGGCCGTCATCCGCGCGACACGTCGTACGCGGTGCGACCCGTGCTCAGCCTGGCGGGCAGCATCGGCGTCGGCCTCATCTTCGTCGCGCTCGGGGTGCGTCCGCTCGATCACGACGTCTCGCTCGTCCTGGCGTTCGTCTCCCTGGTGAGCATCGCCGTGACGGCGGCGCTCACGCTGGCGTGGATCAGCGCCGCCGCCGACGACGCCGTCGGCTGAGGTCTCGAGCAGACCATGGTGGCCCGTGTGCCGCGCGACGCGGTGCGGTCGTGGGGTCGGCGCTTCGTGCCGGCCGCGTTCATGATGCTGCTCGCAGCCGTCGTGGTCGGAATCGTGGCGATGGCGCGTGATCTCCCGGGCGGGGTCAGCAGGGCCCGGGACGGCATGCACGCGTTGAGTGGTACGGGCCGCACGTTCGAGACGATCGCGGCCTGCGTCGGGTGGGTACCGCGCGGGGCGCTCGTGGTCGCTGTCGTGGCGGTCGTGGCGCTCCCGGTTTCGCTGCTGCGCCGCGGCGGCGCATGGGCCGTGACGCCCCCGCGCGCCGCCTCCGCTCTGCTCGTCATCGCCGGCGCCAATCTGAGCACGCAGGCGGCCAAGTTGCTGCTCGCCCGGGTGCTCACGCCTGAGGTCGCGACGCTGCCCAGTGGGCACGCCACGCTCGCGCTGACGAGCGCTGCCGCCGTCGTCCTCCTCGCGCCCCCGCGATGGCGGCGTGCGGCGCTCGTCGGCGCCGGAGCCTGAGGAACGCTGGGGTGTCTCGGCGTCATTGCGGCGTACTGGCACGCGCTGGGCGACGTCGTCGCCGCGATCGCAGTCGTCGCGGCCTGGCTGGGCGTTGCGCATCTGCTGCTGACGCCTCGAGGCGGTGGGGGTGGGCCGCACCCGTTCTTGGGGGACCTGGCGATCCCTGACGAAAGTATCGATGCTGAGGCAGCCGCCTGCGTCGGCCCCCGGACGCGCGGGGAGCGCCGCACCCCAGCGCACCCCGATGGCGCCACCGTAAGCCGGCCGGCCTCGGGTGGCACGTTGGGTGCCTGGCCCCGCCCGGCGCCCCACGACGTGCTCGCGGCGGCTGCGGGCGCCGCGTGGGTCGTCGTCACGTTCCTCGGGTGGGGCACGGACGTCAACGCTTTCGGTGCGTGGTGGGTGGGCGCGGCTGTGCTCGAACTCGTCGCCGTCCCGCTGGGCGTCACGATGATCGTCGCCTCCGCCGCGCGTGCCGTCCGGGAGGTCGCGCGGACCACGCACTAGGCTGGCCGGGTGTTGAGAACTGCTGCTGCCGTGCTCGCGGGCAAGTCCGCGCGAATCGCGACGAGGCTGCGTGGGGGCGGAAGCGCCCTGCCCGGTCTCGTCGTCGAGAAGATCGATCCGCGTTTCCTCTCCCAGGCGCTCGCGGACCTGCCGCAGGGCATCGTCGTCGTCACCGGCACGAACGGCAAGACGACGACGACGAAGATGCTCGTCGCGCTGCTGCGCGCGCACGGTCTGCGCGTGTTCACGAACCCGACGGGCTCGAACTTCACGCGTGGCGTCATCTCGTCGGTGCTCGGAGAGATCTCCCTCAAGGGTGGTCTCGACGCCGACATCGCGGTGCTCGAGCTGGACGAGGCGCACTCGCTGCACTTCGCGAAGGTCGTCAAGCCCACGCATGCGCTGCTGCTCAACGTCGCACGCGACCAGCTCGACCGATTCGCCGAGATCGACTACACGGCGAAACTGCTCGCACAGCTGGCGGAACAGACCACGCAGGGCGTCGTCCTCAACCGCGACGACTCGTTCGTCGCGCGCATCGCGGGGCGCCTGGCCGATGGCGTCGAGGTGTCGTACTTCGGTGTCGACGAGACGATCGCCGACCGCCTCGGCGAGCTCATGGAGCAGGACGTGCGCAGCGACGACGACTTCGTCGCGCCGCTCGTCGGCCCGGGTGACGGTCTGCTCAAGCCGCTCGACGAACGTCGCTTCCTCGTGACGTTCGCCGACCGTGCCGATGGCAGCGGCAACGTCGGGCCCATGCAGATGCGTCAGCACGGTCTGGCCGCGATGATCAACGCGACCGCGGCGACGTCGATGGCGCGCCGCCTGCTCGGCGACGCGTTCAGCGGTGAGACGGCGGTGACGGCACTCGAAGCCGTGCAGCCGCCGTTCGGGCGCGGAGAGGTGATCGACGCCGACGGCACCGAACTCGAGCTCGTGCTCGTCAAGAACCCGGCCGGATTCACCGTCGCGCTGTCGACGTACGGGGGCCGGCCGGTCGCGAGCATGGTCGCGATCAACGACAACTACGCCGACGGACGCGACGTCTCATGGCTCTACGACGTCAACTTCGCGTCGCTGCGCGAGCGCGGCGTCGAACTGACGAGTGGGGTGCGCGCCTATGACATGGCCTTGCGGCTCGCCTATGACGGCGTCGCGGTGCGTGCGGTCGAACCCGACCTGCACGCCGCTCTTGATCGGTTCCTCGCCGAGCACGCCGACGAACCGAAGCGCATCTTCTGCACGTACACCGCCATGATGACGCTGCGTCGCACGCTCGCCGAGCGCTACGACCTGCCCGACTTCGGAGAGGACGCCGCCGAATGAGCGAGCAGACGAACCCCCAGCCGACGGCTGCCCCTCGGATCGACGACGACCCCGCGGCGATGGGCGGGGTGCCCACGGATGCTGGGCGAGTCGACTCGTCGACATCGGGTGAGGTGCAGGCGCGGGTCAACGAGGACCCGGCGGCGATGGATGTCGTCCCGACGACACTGGGCGATCCGAGTGGCCCGAGCAAGGGCCGCGTCACGCTCGTGCACCTGTACCCGCGGGAGATGTCGATCTACGGCGACCTCGGCAACACGCGCTGCCTCGAGGCACGCCTGCGCTGGCACGGTTACGAACCGAACGTCGTGAGCCACAACCCCGGCGACGAACTGCCCGACGACATCCACCTCGTCGTCGGCGGTGGCGGCCAGGATTCGGGGCAGGCTCGCGTCGAGGCCGACCTCGAACGCATCGGCCCGCGCCTCGTCGGCATGGCTGAGGTCGGCGTCCCGATGCTCATGATCTGCGGCATGTACCAGTTGTTCGGCAAGGCGTTCCGCACCGTCGAGGGCGAAACGCTGCCCGGTCTCGGCATCCTCGACGTCACGACGCAGGGCAACGCGAAGCGCATGATCGGGCCCGTCGTGCTGTCGACCGAGTTCGGCGACGTCGTCGGGTACGAGAATCACTCGGGTTCGACGGTTCTCGGCGACGGCCAGCGTGCGTTCGGTGACGTGCGTTCCGGTTTTGGCAACAACGGCGAGGACGGCAAGGAGGGCGCGCGCACGCGCAACGTCATCGGGTCGTATCTGCACGGCCCGATCCTGCCGTCGAACCCGAAGCTCGCGGACTTCCTCATCGCCGTCGCCGCCGAGCGCGCCACGGGCCGTCCGTTCGAGCCGGGCGAGATCGACGACCACCTCGCCGACGAAGCCCGCGCCCGCCAGGTCGCACGTCTGACGAAGAAGAACTGACCCCGCCACGTCGGGTGTACCTCAGCCGTGAAGGCCGACGAGATTCGCGAATGAGGTCGAGAATCGCAGGTGGGGTGGGGCCCTGACGCAACCGCGAATCCTGTCCACATTCGCGATTCTTGGTCATATCAGGTCGGCGATGACGACCTGGGCGACGTCGCGGCGTCGAGGACGGGTTGCTTCGGCATGAGCCACCACGCCAGCCAGCCCAGTGCGCCAAGAGGCACCTCGAGCAGGTGTGTGAACAAGGCGAAGACGAGGACGCCGGCAGCTGCGGCGGGTTTGTCCGCGCCCCATGCGACGAGGACGGCGAGGGTGCCGGCCTCCGTCACGCCGAGGCCGCCCGGCGTCACGCCGACGGTCGTCAGCAGGCGCCCGACGGCGTATGCCGCGAACAACTTGCTCAGGGGCATGTCGACGCCGACCGCCTCCATCGTCCGCCAGAACAGCACGAAGTAGACGGCGAGGTACCCGACGACGCCCACCGTCATCGGCGCCCACCCGTGCGCGGTCACGCCCGCCAGACGGCGTCGTTGATCGACGAGCGTGGCCTCGATCTCGAAACCGGGCCGGCGACGTCGCACACGTCCACCGACGCGGCGATCGAGCCACGCGCCGAACCGCTGCGTCAGACCGGGGGAGAGCAGCACGCCGACGAACGCGGCGATGATGACGAGCCCGACGATTCCGCCGGTCAGCGCGCCGCGACGCACTCCCTTCGGCAGTGCGTCCGTCGAGCTGAGCAGTGCGACGCCGAGCAGCGGCATCGCGAGGCGTGCGACGAGGTTCCACACGCCGGTGACGATGACCGACGTCGAGATCGCTGCGGCCTGAAACCCCCAGGAGCGCAGCATCAGGTAGGTCGCGGCGACGCCGGCCGCGCCACCGCCGGGGAGGAGGTTGCCGGCCGCGGACCCTGCGACGTTGACGATGAGCGCCTTGACGTGCCCCAGCCCGGGTATGGAGCC
Organism: Dermacoccus sp. NHGro5; assembly: GCF_017565385.1. Classification (NCBI taxonomy): domain Bacteria; kingdom Bacillati; phylum Actinomycetota; class Actinomycetes; order Micrococcales; family Dermacoccaceae; genus Dermacoccus; species Dermacoccus sp. NHGro5. Next base: position 19,082 of record NZ_JAGEKQ010000013.1, read on the forward strand.
GGTCAGCGCGAAGGTGTAGAGCCACAGCCCGAACGCGACGAGCGCGAACAGTTCGAGGCTGCTCGCCCACCCGAGCAGTTGCAGATGCCGCCCGATCTCGGGCCATGTCGTCTCGCCGAACCACGGCACGCCCCAGTACAGGATCGCCGCGGCCAGGCCGATGCCGATGACGGCCTGCGCGCTCTGCCACGCGTTGGGACGCGGCATCGCGGGCGACAGAGGTGAATCCTCGGAACGGGATCCATGGCCGGACGAGGCGTCAGGCGAGGTGCTCCGGGGCTGACGGGAGGACGAGGGCGAACTCACTCAGCGCGGTCCTCGTGCTCGGTCAGCCCCGCGAAGATGTCGTGGCTGACAGGGCCGACGTGGGCGGGGTCGCGGAACCATTCGCGTCCGAAGACGATGTCGTACAGCGGCCGCGGTATGCCCAGGAACGCGGCGAGGGTGCGGTCGGCGTCACCGTCAGCACTCGCCTGTGACGCGTGCGCCGCCATCGACGCTCGCTTCGCGCCCGCTTGACGGAGGACGTTGACGCGATGAGTGATGTCCTTGCGGGCCGAGTAGGCGCGTTCGAAGCCGGCCATGTCGAAGTCGTCGGGGAAACGGTAGAAACGCGCCACGAGGTGCAGCGCGCGCACGAGCAGGTCGCGGGGCACCGTCGCCTCGAGTACGCGCGGCGTGCCCGCCAGCTCAGCCGCGCGCGCGCCGACCTCATGGACGCGCACGTGGTCGCGGTGTCCGTAGCCGCCGGCCGCGTCGTAGGTGAGCAGGACGTCGGCGTCCTCCTCGCGCAGGATGACGGCGAGCGCCTCGGCTGCTTCCTCGACGGGCACCGTGACGAAGCGCCGCTTGCCCGGCGGGTCGGGAAACACCTGCGGGCCCATGCCCGAATCGGCGTAGCCGAGCGTCTCGAGCCGGGCGACGCCGAGCCCGCGGGCACTAGCCGATACTTCGTCCCAACGTCGCGCCGCGAGCTCGTCAGCCGTGCCGTATTCCGACCCGGCGAGGCCGAGCGCGCCGTCCGTCGCCACGACGAGGACGACGTGATGCCCCTGCGCCGCGGCCTTCGCCATGGTGCCGGAGGTGAGCAGCGCCTCGTCGTCGGGGTGGGCATGGAATGCGACGAGGGTGCGTCGCGGCTGGCCGTCTGGGGTGGTGATCATCGTCTTCATCCTCTCGCATGAAAGACTCGTGCCGTGAAGATCGCCCTCGTGTCCGACTGCTATCTGCCGCGTCTGGGCGGCATCGAGGTGCAGGTGCACGACCTCGCGCAGCGCCTGGTGGCGCAGGGGCACGAGGTCGTCGCGTACACCGTCACCCCGGCTCACCGTGAGCAGCACAGCGGCCTCGAGATCGTCGACGGCATCCCGGTGCATCGGTTTTCGCTCGGGTTGCCGCACGATGTCGCGCTCAATCCGATGGCCGTCTCGCAGCTTCGCCTGGCGCTGTCGAAAGGCGGTTTCGACGTCGTCCACGCGCACATCGGCGTCATCAGCGTGTTCTCCTTCGACGCCGTCCGCCTCGCCCTCGATCTGGGCCTGCCGACGGCGGTGACGTGGCACTCCGTCATGGCGTGGGCCGGTCCGCTGCTCAAGCCGCTCGGTTTCGTACGCCGCTGGGCCAAGGGCGGCGCTGCGTTGTCGGCGGTCTCGCAGGTCGCGGCGCGCCCGATCCGCGACATGGCCGGCCGCGGCCACGAGGTCGTCGTGCTGCCGAACGGCATCGACGCCGACGCGTGGACGCCCGGCGAGCCGCGCACGGGCGACGAGGTGCGTGTCATCTCGGCGATGCGGCTGGCCACGCGCAAGCGTCCGCTCGAGTTCTTCTCGGTGATGAAGGCGGTGCACCGCGAGGCACCGAACGTCCGGCTCGAGATCGCGGGGGAGGGCGACCTGCGCCCGAAGCTCGTGCGCGCCGTCGACCTCGCCGACGCCCACGAGTGGGTCTCCTTGCCAGGACGCATGACGCGCGCGCAACTGCACGACCGCTACCGCGCCTCAGACCTGTACGTCGCGCCGGCGCGGCTCGAGTCGTTCGGCATCGCGGCGCTCGAGGCGCGCTCATCAGGGCTGCCCGTCGTCGCGCCGTCGACGAGCGGCGTCTCGGAGTTCGTCACCTCGGGCGTCAACGGGCTGCTCGCGGGCGATGACGACGACCTCGCGCAGGCCATCATCCGCCTCGCGCTCGACACCGACCTGCGCCGGACGATGGCCGAGTACAACCGCACGCATCGCCCGGCGCAGACGTGGGATCAGGTCGTCTGTCTCGCCGAGGCCGAGTACGCACGGGCCGCGGCACTGCGAGCGGCGCGATGAAGGGCGACGGCGTCCCCGACATCCCGATCTTCGTGCGGGGTCTGGAGGACGGTCGCGAGGTGCTGCGTGCCCGGTTGGCGCAGGGCATCGCGCCGCGGCGTCAGGTGCGCGACGCGGGGTTCAAACCGGTCGCCCTACGCACGGCGACACTCGTGCATGACGGCGTCGAGCTGACGTTCGAGGTCGCGCGCATGCATGCGGCTCATCATCGCCTCGCGGGTGTCGCGCGCGCCGCCGGCCCGGTCGATCTGGTGCGCCAACGCCTGGCTGCGTACGCGGTCGTGACGAGCGAGAGGGGCGTGCTGCTGACGCAGCTGTCGCGCGAGACGGGGCGTCCGGGGCTGTGGATCCTGCCCGGGGGCGGGGTCGAGGCCGGCGAGGCGCCCGAGGCGGCCGCCGCGCGCGAGGTTTGGGAGGAGGCCGGGCAGCGCATCAGCGACGCGCGGTTGTGGGACGTCTCGTCCTCGCACCGCGTCGGCGATGGCAGGGAGGGGATGGTCGAGGACTTCCACGCCGTCCGCCTCATCTACTCGGCCCGCTGCGACGAGCCCAGCGAACCCACCGTCCACGACGTCGGGGGCTCGACGCAGCACGCGGCGTGGTTCGCGGCGGCCGACGTGGTCGACCCCACCTCCGACGGCTACCCGAGCGGCGGCATGGCTCCCTGGGCGCTCGAATCGGTGCGGCAGGTGCTCGGCTCCTCAGGTTGACGCCGAGCCACCCACGAGCCGAGCCCGGCGACCGGATGCGTCGACGGGGCGTGGCCACCGACGACGAAGCGGGTGCGTCGACGCCTCATGCGTCGTCGCACCCGCTCGTCATGCGGGGTGGTCGGTCAGTGCCAGAAGATCGCGACGATGACGTTGATGACGGCGAGCGCAGCGGCGGCCTGGACGAGCGGCGCGGCGCTGTCGCCCTTCTTCTCCTTCGACGAGGAGACTTCGAGCAGACCTGCGACGATGAGGGCGATGACGAGCTTCACCGCGACCCACGTGTGGTCGAGCGACCAGTGCTGCGACTCGGCGACGCCGACCATCGCGAGCCCGCTGAGCAGCTGCAGGCGCGCGCCCCACACCATCGCGGGGATGGCGCGCGGCGCCTTGAGGACAGCGAGGAAGCCACCGACGATGGCGGCCATGCCGAGCAGGTGGACGAGCAGGAGGATTTCGTTGAGCGTGGACATGCCACAAGGGTAGGCGTTCGTCGCTCCAGCCATGCTCGGGTGAGCGTCCGTCAGCTCACCGCGCGCGGATCGGCGGGGTTGATCTCTTCACCGGCGGCGCGCTTGCGTTCGGCGTACTCGGCGACGTTGGCGCTGATGCGCTTGCGGGCGACCGTCGTCAACACGATGCCGAGGACGACGGCGGCGCCGAGCCCGATGTAGGAGAAGTTCTTCATCCACTTCTCGGCGATCTTGCCGAGGAAGTGGACGCCGTAGGCGGTGCCGCCGGCCCAGCAGATGGCGCCGAGCACGTTGGCGGCCAGGAAGCGCGCATACTTCATGTGCAGCGAGCCGGCGAGCGGGCCGGCGAAGATGCGCAGCAGCGCGACGAAGCGTCCGAAGAACACCGCCCAGATGCCGTGGGTGTGGAAGGCGTGCTTGGCGTACCCGATCGTCTCGTCGTTGACGTGATGGGGGAAGCGTGTGCCGAGCCACGCGAACAGGCGCTCACCGAAGTGTCGACCGACGTAGTAGCCGATCGAGTCGCCGATGACGGCGCCGAGGATGGCGGCCAGTGCGACGAGGTGGATGCTGACGTGCGGGTGCGGCCCTGAGGCGAACAGCGACGCGGTGACGAGCATGATCTCGCCGGGCAGGGGGATGCCGACGCTCTCGAGCAGGATGATGAGACCGGTCAGAACGTAGACGGCCGGGGCCGGAATCGCATCGAGAATCGCCTGAACATCCACGCCCCAAGGGTAGGCGACGATGCCGCCCGCCCCTGCCGCCTCGAGCCCGATGCCCGCAGCCGTCCTCGGCCGCGCGGCCGCCGCGCTCGTCGACTGAGCGGTTGTCGCTTCTCACTCCTAGACTGGCCTCATCATGAGTGGCCTCTTCGACGACCTTCCGCTGACCGCTGCCGACGCCTCCCGTCCCTCCTCCAGGAGCGGTACCGGCGCGTCGCCGTCGCGTACCCCGAGCACGGAGGCTCCCGGGGCCGCCGCGGTCGATCCGGGGGCGGTCGACGCGTCCGGCATCCCGTTGTGGGCCCTGCAGGAACCGCCGCCCGACGAGGCCCCCGCCGACGCCGGCACATGGGGCGACGACGCGCCGATGCTGGGTCGCGGATCGCACTGGGGTAGCCCCGATTCGGGGCGCGGCACGCGACGTTTCGAGGCCGATCCTGCGAGCCTGCTCGAGGGCATGAACCCGCAGCAGGCGCAGGCCGTCGAGCACTTCGGGACGCCGTTGCTCATCGTCGCGGGCGCCGGTTCGGGCAAGACGCGCGTGCTGACGCATCGCATCGCCTACCTGATGGCGGCGCGTGGCGCGCAGCCCGGCCAGATCCTCGCGATCACCTTCACGAACAAGGCGGCCGCCGAGATGCGTGAGCGCGTGGAGCAGCTCGTCGGGGGTGCGGCGAACGCGATGTGGGTGAGCACGTTCCACTCCGCGTGCGTGCGCATCCTGCGCCGTGAAGCCAAGCATGTGGGGTTGCGCTCGACGTTCTCGATCTACGACGCGGCCGACAGTCAGCGCCTCATGGCGATGGTGACGCGCGATCTCGACCTCGATCCGAAGCGCTACCCGCCGAAGTCGTTCAGTTTCCAGGTGAGCAACCTGAAGAACGAGCTGATCGACGCCGAGGAGGCCGCGAAGCGCGCCGAGACGGATCAGGAGCGCAAGGTCGCCGAGGCCTACCGTCTCTACCAGCAGCGCCTGCGGCAGGCGAACGCGCTTGACTTCGACGACATCATCATGACGACCGTCACCATCCTGCAGGCGTTCCCGCAGGTGGCCGAGCACTACCGGCGCCGCTTCCGGCACATCCTCGTCGACGAATACCAGGACACGAACCACGCGCAGTACGTCCTCGTGCGCGAGCTCGCCGGCGGGGAGCACGCCTCGGGCGGCATGGCGAGCCAGGACGCCGAGGGCGATTCGCGCGCCACGAGCGCGGTACCCATGGCCGACCTGTGCGTCGTCGGTGACGCCGATCAGTCGATCTACGCCTTCCGTGGGGCGACGATCCGCAACATCGTCGAGTTCGAGGAGGACTACCCGAACGCGACGACGATCCTGCTCGAGCAGAACTACCGTTCGACGCAGAACATCCTCGGCGCGGCGAACTCCGTCATCGAGCGCAACCCGGAGCGTCGCAAGAAGAACCTGTGGTCCGATCAGGGCGACGGCGAGAAGATCGTCGGGTACGTCGCCGATTCCGAGCATGACGAGGCCGCGTTCGTCGCGCGCACGATCGACAAGCTCGGCGACGATCACGGCGTCAAGCCCAAGGACGTCGCGGTGTTCTACCGGACGAACGCGCAATCGCGCGCGCTCGAAGAGGTGTTCGTCCGCGTCGGCCTGCCGTACAAGGTCGTCGGTGGCACGCGGTTCTACGAGCGCAAGGAGATCAAGGACGCGCTCGCGTACCTGCGCGTCATCTCGAACCCGGCCGACACCGTCAACCTGCGCCGCATCCTCAACACGCCGAAGCGCGGCATCGGTGACCGCGCCGAGGCATGCCTCGGCGCGCTCGCGGAGCGGGAGCGCATCACGTTCATCGAGGCGCTCGCGCGGGCCGACGAGGCACCGGGCATCGCGACGCGGTCGGTGAGCGCCGTCAAGGGCTTCACCGAGATCCTCGAGAGCCTGCGGCAGACGCGCGAGTCCGGTAGCGGCGTCGGCCCCCTCATCGAGGCGATCCTCGAGCGCACGGGGTATCTGAAGGAGCTGCGCACGAGCAAGGATCCTCAGGACGAGACGCGCATCGAGAACCTCGCCGAGCTCGTCGCCGTCGCCAACGAGTTCGACGACAACTACCCGGGCGCGACGCTCGAGGACTTCCTCGAGCAGGTCTCCCTCGTGGCCGACGCGGACGAGATACCGAAGGACGCCGAAGATCAGGGCGTCGTCACCCTCATGACGTTGCACACCGCGAAGGGCCTCGAGTTTCCGGTCGTATTCCTCACCGGCATGGAGGACGGCACGTTCCCACACATGCGCGCTCTCGGCGACACGAAGGAGCTCGAGGAGGAGCGGCGCCTCGCCTACGTCGGCATCACCCGGGCGCGCGAGCGCCTGCACCTGTCACGCGCTGCCGTGCGCAGCGCGTGGGGTGCGCCGCAGTACAACCCGCCGTCGCGCTTCCTCGGCGAGATCCCGGAGGAGTTCGTCCACTGGGAGCGCGAGGCCACGGCGTTCGCGTCGTCCCAGCCGCGCGGGTACGCCGCGTTCGGCAGCGGGGGCGGTTCGCCCTACGGCTCGGGTGGCAGCAGGCACGACGATGACGGCCCCGTCATCGGGCGCGGCTCCGCGCCGGTGGCGCGGATGTCGTCGAGCGGTCGCAGCTCCGGGGCCGGTTCGTTCTCGACCACGAAGAACTCCGCCGTCGGCCGCGGCATGCGCGAGATCCCGAACCTCGACGCCGGCGACAAGGTGACGCACGACAGCTTCGGCCTCGGCACCGTCGTGCGCGTCGAGGGTCAGGGCGACCGAGCGATGGCTCACATCGACTTCGGCGACGGCCCACCCAAGCGCCTGCTCCTGCGCTACGCGCCCGTCACGAAGCTGTGACACGCATGAGTTGAGGATCATCAACTGAGCGGAGGGTGTGGCGGGCGTTACAGTGCGAGTAACCGCCCGAGAGGATTGAGTCATGGTCCAGCACGCGCCTGCCACGAACGCCACCCCTACGAATGCCGCCACGAACGGCTCCGATCGACTCCGCGTCGTCGTCGCGAAGCCGGGCCTCGACGGCCACGACCGTGGTGCGAAGGTCATCGCGCGGGCGTTGCGCGACGCCGGCATGGAGGTCATCTACACGGGCCTGCACCAGACGCCGGAGCAGATCGTCACGGCTGCGGTGCAGGAGGACGCCGACGCGATCGGCCTGTCGATCCTGTCCGGTTCGCACATGACGCAGTTCGAGCGCCTGATGACGTTGCTGCGCGAGCAGGGCATCGACGACGTCGTCGTCTTCGGTGGCGGAATCATCCCCGAGGGCGACATCAAGCCGCTGCTCGACATGGGTGTCGCGCGCATCTTCACGCCCGGTGCGCCGACGCACGAGGTCGTCGCGTGGGTGCGCGAGAACGTCGGGGACGCGGCGTCCGCACACGCCTGAGAGCACCGGCGCGAACCCCTGGTTACCCCCGCACGGCAAAGCGCGTTAAAGTCACAAGAGGAACACTCCTTTCAACGATGAGGATGGATTCGCGTGGATCTCTTCGAGTACCAGGCGCGCGACATGTTCGAGGCGCACGGCGTTCCGGTGCTGGCCGGCCAGACGGCCACCACCCCGGAAGAAGCCAAGGCAGCCGCCGAGCAGATCGGTGCGAAGTCGGGCGGTGTCACCGTCGTCAAGGCCCAGGTCAAGACCGGTGGTCGCGGCAAGGCCGGCGGCGTCAAGGTAGCCAAGTCGGCTGACGAGGCCGAGCAGTACGCCAAGGACATCCTGGGCATGGACATCAAGGGCCACACCGTGGGCACCGTGATGATCGCCCAGGGCGCCAAGATCGCCGAGGAGTACTACTTCTCGATCCTGCTCGACCGAGCGAACCGCAGCTACCTCGCGATGTGCTCGAAGGAGGGCGGCGTCGAGATCGAGCAGCTCGCCGTCGAGCGTCCCGAGGCACTCGCGCGCATCGAGGTCGACCCGAACGTCGGCATCGACGGCGCGAAGGCTGACGAGATCGTCAAGGCCGCCGGGTTCGACGACGAGACGGCCGCGAAGGTCGCGCCCGTTCTCGTCAAGCTGTGGGAGACCTACCGCGACGAGGACGCGACGCTGGTCGAGGTGAACCCGCTCGTCAAGACCGAGGATGGCGACATCATTGCGCTCGACGGCAAGGTGACGCTCGACGAGAACGCCGGCTTCCGTCACCCCGACCACGAGGCTCTCGAGGACAAGGCCGCGGCCGACCCGCTGGAGGCCAAGGCCAAGGCGCTCGACCTCAACTACGTGAAGCTCGACGGCAACGTCGGCATCATCGGCAACGGTGCCGGCCTCGTCATGAGCACGCTCGACGTCGTCGCCTACGCCGGTGAGGACTTCACCGGCGGCAAGGCCAAGCCCGCCAACTTCCTCGACATCGGTGGCGGCGCCTCGGCGGAGGTCATGGCCAACGGTCTCGACGTCATCCTGAACGACGAGCAGGTCAAGAGCGTCTTCGTCAACGTCTTCGGTGGCATCACGGCGTGCGACGCCGTCGCCAACGGCATCGTCGGCGCCCTGAAGAAGCTCGGCGACGCGGCGACGAAGCCGCTCGTCGTGCGCCTCGACGGCAACAACGTCGAAGAGGGCCGTGCGATCCTCTCCGACTTCAACCACCCGCTCGTGACGGTCGTGGACACCATGGACGGCGCAGCCCGCAAGGCTGCCGAGCTGGCCGCGGCCAACTGAAAGGGATCTGACTTCCATGTCGATTTTTCTCAACGCTGACTCCAAGGTCATCGTTCAGGGCATGACCGGCTCCGAGGGCATGAAGCACACGGCGCGCATGCTCGCCTCGGGCACGAACGTCGTCGGTGGCGTCAACCCGAAGAAGGCCGGCCAGACGGTTGACTTCGACGTCAACGGCGAGACCAAGCAGGTTCCGGTCTTCGGCTCCGTCAAGGACGCCATGGCCGAGACGGGCGCCAACGTCTCCGTGATCTTCGTGCCGCCGGCCTTCGCCAAGAGCGCCGCGGTCGAGGCCATCGAGGCCGAGATGCCGCTCGCCGTCGTCATCACCGAGGGCATCCCGGTGAAGGACTCGGCCGAGTTCTACAACCTGAGCAAGGGCTCGAAGACGCGCCTGCTCGGCCCGAACTGCCCGGGCATCATCAGCCCCGGTGAGTCGAACGCCGGCATCATCCCGGCGAACATCGCCGGCAAGGGCCGCATCGGCCTCGTCTCGAAGTCGGGCACGCTGACGTACCAGATGATGTACGAACTGCGTGACTTCGGTTTCTCCACGGCCATCGGCATCGGCGGCGACCCGGTCATCGGCACGACGCACATCGATGCGCTCGAGGCGTTCCAGAACGACCCCGACACCGACGCGATCGTCATGATCGGTGAGATCGGCGGCGACGCCGAGGAGCGCGCTGCGGCGTACATCAAGGAGAACGTGACGAAGCCGGTCGTCGGCTACGTCGCGGGCTTCACCGCTCCCGAGGGCAAGACGATGGGCCACGCCGGCGCCATCGTCTCCGGCTCCGCGGGCACGGCTGCCGCGAAGAAGGAGGCCCTCGAGGCCGCCGGCGTCAAGGTCGGCAAGACGCCGTCCGAGACGGCCGCTCTCATGACGGAGATCATGAACAACCTCAGCAAGTGAGGCGGATTCACCGAACGTCGCTTCGGTGATCTCGACGAACGCCCCCGCATCGGCTCGCGCTGGTGCGGGGGCGTTCGTCGTGTCGCCGAGGTGCCGACGACATGGCCGCGAGAAGTCGGCGCACGGATGGAACCAATGATCATGCAGCGGCGTCCCAGTGACGGTTAAGTTATGAATGATGACGCGGGCGAGAGTCCGTCGACCTGGGAGGGATCGTCATGGACTTGAAGCAAGGGTTCGGTCTCGTCGGAGCTGTGGGCGTGACGTTGTCGGTGGGTGCGTGCACGAGCGTCGACGGTTCGTCGCCGGCGGCGAGCGCGTCTGCGCCGCCGAGTGCCGCCGTGTCGTCGAACGCGGCCGCGCAGACTCCGAGCGCGGCGACGTCTGCTGTCGCGCCCGAGTCGTCGTCGGCGCCCGCCACGTCCGCTGGTGCCGCGTCGAGCGAGGCGGCCGCGTCGTCCGCGCCGGCATCCGATCCGCTCGGCTCCGGCCAGCAGGGGCTCGTCACCACGAAGGTCGGTGCAGAGGCGAAGACCTCGAAGTTGTCGGTGAAGGTGACCAAGGTCGTGGACCCGGTGCCGGTCGGCGATTCTGCGGTCTTCAAGCCGGGGGCCGGCAAGAAGTGGGCGGCCGTGTCGATCACGGTGACGAACGTCGGCGGCGCACCGATCAACTTCAGCCCGTCGATGTGCATCGACGCCAAGACGACGACGAACGGGTCGGCGTCGGCGTCACTGTTCGCCGATTACGGTTCGCCGATGGATTCGTCCACCCTGCACAAGGGTGACGCCGCGAGCGGGGACGTGACGTTCGAGCTGCCGAAGAACCAGAAGCTCAAGTCCGTCGACGTGCGATGCTCCCTCGACTTCGCCGGGGATCAGCGCACCATCCGCGTCGACCTCGCCCACTGACCACTTCACCCTCAGCCCGGGCCCGCCGCGGCTCGGACGCACCGAAAGGAACACCCAGATGAAGACCACCGCACGCACGATGGGCCTGGCCCTGCTGGCCGGCACGATGACGCTCGGCATGAGCGCCTGCACCCAGGTCGAGGGCGGCGCGTCCCAGGCCACGTCGGCCGCGAACAGCGCGGCGCCGTCCGTGGCCTCGGCCGCGTCGTCGGCTGCGGGCGAGGCCACCTCGGCGGCCCCGAGCGCCACGTCGCCGGCCTCCACGCCCGATCAGAGCTCGAGCGCGGCTGCACCGACGACGAGCGAGTCCCCGTCCTCCGACACCGGTACGGGCGACTCGGGAGACGCGTCGGGCCCCAAGACCGGCAAGGTCGGTGAAGAGGTCAAGACGAAGGAGATGTCGGCCAAGGTCAACAAGATCGCCGACCCGATCACCCCCGAGAACGACTTCGACAAGCCGGGCAACGGCAACCACTTCGTCGCCGTCAACATCACGATGACGAACCTCGGCGACAAGAACCTCAACGCCGGCACGACGTGTCTCAAGGTGAAGCTCGACGACAACACGTCCGCGCGCGAGGACTTCGCCTCGTACGGGCAGCGTCTCGACTACGGCACCCTCTACAAGGGCGACACGACGACGGGTGACGTCGTCTACAAGGTGCCGAACGGCAAGAAGATCAAGACGATCGACGTCAAGTGCGGTTACGGCGACGAGCAGGCCATCCGCATCCAGGCCAAGTGACGTTAGCGTTCCGTCAGGTCTGAGCGCTCTCGGCGCCACATGGCTTCGACCCGTGCGCCGCTGATCCCGCCACCTGCTGTAAGTGGCGGGATCAGTCGTTCCTGCGGCGAGCCTCGAGCATCGGCCCAGCGCGGCCTGAGAGGATGGCCGGGCCATGAGTGATCGTCGCCCCCGCAGTTCTTCGTCCGCCTCGTCTCCGGCGAACAAACGCCCTCGACCGCAGCGCCCGCAGCGTGCGGGCGGCAGTTCACCCGCGCGCGCGGGTGCCCGTGACGGCGTGGGTGGCGGCTCCCGCCCGCCGCGACAGAGCGCAGCGTCTCGTGACTCGGCGTCACGAGGTTCGACAGGACCGTCTCAACGAGATGCGGCGCGCACCGGGGCGAATGGTCGCTCGACGAACGAATCGCGACCGGCCGGGCGCCCGCACGTCCCGCTCGCCTTCGGGTACGGCATCGTCGCGGCGCTCGCGTCACTCGTCGTCCTCATGGTCCCGGTCTTCGCCGCATGGACGCTCGATGCACAGTCGACGTCGTCGTGGAACGACACACTCGGCGTCGCCATCGACCTGTGGGCGCTCGCACATCGCGGGCACGTCGTCGTCGACGGCATCACGGTCGTCTTCAGCCCGCTGCTGCTGACGCTCGGTTGCGTGCTCGCCGCTTGCTTCGGCGCGCGCGCGGCGTTCCCCGACGAACGGCTGCGCGCCGCGGACCTGCGCGCCATCATGCTCGCGTACGTCGGGGGATACGTGGTCGCGGCACAGGTGCTCGGCATCGTCGCGGGGCTCGGCCACAGCCACATCCACTGGTGGTCGCTCATCGTGGGCCCGGCGCTCGTGGCCGCGCTCGGCGTGGCGTGGACGGCCTGGCACGAACGCAAGCACTCGCCCGAACTCGCGGCGTTCGACGAGGTCGTCGTCGAGGCCACCCCGCTGCTGTTGCGCCGTTCGCTGTCTGCGGGCCTGCGCGGCGCCGGCCTGTTCGCCGCGCTGTCGCTGCTGCTGCTCGTCGTGCTCATCGCCTGGCACGCGCCGCGTGTGTGGGCGGTTCACCAAGCGCTCGCGCCCGGCGTCGTTGGCGGCTGCCTGCTCGTACTGGCGCAGGTGATGGCCCTGCCCAATCTTCTCGCCCACATGGCGGGGTGGACGACGGGCGCGCCGTTCGAGGCGGGTGCCGTCAGCATCGGCCACTCCGGGATGACGCCCGGCACCCTGCCGATGGTCCCCGTCCTCGGGGCGCTGCCCGACCACGTCGGTCCGTGGGCCTGGGCGGCGCTCGCCGTGCCCATCGGCGTCGGCGTCTTCATCGGCTGGGCCTCGGGCCGGGCACTCACCCGGTTCGCGAGTCTGCGTGCGAAGCTGACGGTCGCGGCGAGCGCCGCCGCCGTCACGACGGTGACGTTGTGGCTGCTGTGGTGGTTCTCGACGGCGTCGGTGTCGCGGGGGCTGCTCGAGTACGCCGGCCCGTCGTGGCAGGCGTGGCTCGTCGCGCCGCTACTGCTCGTGCTGCCCGCGCTCGCGACGGCGGCGGCGCGTCACTGGCGTTCAAGCCACCAGACGTGACGCGACGTACGTGGCCCGCGCGGCGGGATCAAATCGTCGTCCTCGATCGTTGGGAGTGCTGTGAGTGAGATGCCCCAGCTGCCGCCCGGTCTGCGCAACAACGTCCTGTCGCTGCGGTATCTGCTGCTCGGGTTCCTGCTGTCGTGGCTGCCGCTGCCCGCGTCGGGCCTGGCCGCCATCCCGCTGGCGTTGTCGCTGTTCTACGGCATCCGCTACCTGCGCGACGTGCGCCGCGCCGGCGTCGCGGGTGCGTTCGGGCCGAACCTCGTCGGCCTCGTGCTCACGGCTCTCCTGCTCGCCATGACGGCCGCGCCGCTCGTGCACTACGAACGCACGAAGAGCTATCAGGAGTGCCTGTGGGGCGCCAACACCAACCAGGCGCGCGAATCCTGCGAGAGCTCCTACAGCCAGAACCCCAACGAGGTCGAGAAGTTCTTCTTCAACTGAGCCCCGCGTGGCGTCCTCGGCATCATCGCCTGGTCACGTGAGGGCCAGAGCCACCGTGAGGGCAGCATCGACGCGCTGCATGATGTGCGGTGGTAACCCGCTCCCGGGGCGCACGTGGTGGTCGTCGTCGAGCACCTCGATGTCGTCGCAGAGGACGCTGCCGAGGAGTTCTTGGCCCGCGCGACTCGCGCCGCTGAGCTCGATCGGGACGATGCTCGGCAGCGGCGGCTTCGTCGAGGTCGTGACGCGCACGACGAGAGCACTGCGCAGATGGGTGTCACGGGCGTTGTTCGAGGCGACGGGCCAGGGTTTCTCCCCGTGGCCGAGGTCGCACCTGTAGATCGGGCCCCGGTGCATCGTCACCGCTGTGAGCCTGCCGCGTGTTCGTCGTTCGAGCGACGCCGTTCGCGCTGATCGCGGCGCGCCCGATTGCTCCGAACATGCTCGAGGTCGTCTCCTGTCTCGTGCGATGCGTACTCGGCATAGGCCGAGTCGAGCCGATATGAAGCATGAAATGCTGCGCCCATCACAGCAGGTCGCAGCCGTGCCTCACGAGCGGGCGCGTGCAGCTTTCCACCCCTCAGGATTACCGGGTTCGCAGTCGCTGCTTCGTCAAGCACGGTCGGTAGGGTTATGCACGTGAGTGCCACGCCGCAGCTGCGCCCCGACACCCGACCGCTCGAGGTCGTCGTCCTCGTCTCCGGCAGCGGTTCGCTGCTGCAGGCGCTCATCGACGCAGAGGCCGACGCGGTCGCTCGCGGTCAGCGCTCGCCGTTCACGATCGTCGCCGTCGGTGCCGACCGCGAGTGCGCCGGTCTCGAGCGCGCGATGCTCGCAGGCATCCCGACATTCGTCGTCGACACCGCCCATTTCGCCGACCGCGACGCCTGGGACAAGGCGCTCGCCGACGCCATCGAGCGCAGCTTCGACGACGACTCGGGCGACCCCGATGCGCCGCCGCACCTCGTCGTCTCGGCCGGCTTCATGAAGATCTTGGGTGCGACGACGCTCGCGCGCCACACCGTCATCAACACGCATCCGGCGCTGCTGCCGAGCTTCCCCGGCGCGCACGGTGTGCGGGATGCCCTCGCCCACGGCGTCAAGATCACGGGTACGACGTGTCACGTCGTCGACGCCGGCGTCGACACGGGCCCGATCATCGCGCAGCGCGCCGTCGAGGTGCGAGCCGATGACGACGAAGACTCGCTCCACGAACGCATCAAGGTCGAGGAGCGCGACATGCTTGTGGACGTCGTCCGCAGGTTCGCACGTGGTTGGTCCATCAACGGCAGGACGGTTTTGATCAATGAGTGACGGTTTGCGCCCCATCAAGCGGGCCCTCGTCTCGGTGTACGACAAGACGGGTCTGGAGGAGTTGGCACGCGCCCTGGCCGACGCCGGCATCGAGATCGTCTCGACCGGTGGTTCGAGCAAGCTCATCGCCGGTCTCGGCATCCCGGTGACGCCCGTCGAGGAGCTGACCGGTTTCCCCGAGTGCCTCGAGGGTCGCGTCAAGACGCTGCACCCCAAGGTGCACGCGGGCATCCTCGCCGACTCGCGCAAGGACGACCACCTGGCGCAGCTGCGTGAGCTCGGCGTCGCACCGTTCGACCTCGTCGTCGTCAACCTGTACCCGTTCGCCGAGACCGTCGCGTCCGGTGCGAGCATCGACGAGTGCGTCGAACAGATCGACATCGGCGGCCCGACGATGGTGCGCGCGGCCGCGAAGAACCACCCCACCGTCGCGATCGTCACCGACCCGTCGCGCTACGACGACGTCATCACCGCCGTCAACGGTGGCGGCTTCACGCTGCAGCAGCGCACCGAGCTCGCGCGTGAGGCGTTCGTCCACACCGCGTCGTACGACGTCGCCGTCGCGACGTGGATGGGGGAGAACCTCGCCGGTTCGGACGACGAGGCGACGGGCGATCAGTTCCCCGACTGGATGGGCGCGACGTTCACGAAGGCTGCGAGCCTGCGCTACGGCGAGAACCCGCACCAGGCGGCGGCCCTCTACACGTCGGCCGACGCGAGCGGCCTCGCCCAGGGCGAGCAGCTGCACGGCAAGGAGATGTCGTACAACAACTACGTCGACGCCGACGCCGCCTACCGCGCCGCGTACGACCACGGTGACGTGCCGACGGTCGCCATCATCAAGCACGCCAACCCGTGCGGCATCGCCGTCGGCGCTCCCGACGAGGACATCGCCGCCGTGCACCAGCGCGCCCACGAGTGCGACTCGACGAGCGCGTTCGGCGGCATCATCGCGACCAACCGCCCGGTGACGAAGGCCATGGCGGACACGGTGAAGGACATCTTCACCGAGGTCGTCGTCGCGCCGGCGTTTGACGACGACGCGCTCGAGGTACTCACCGCGAAGAAGAACCTGCGCCTCGTCACCGTGCCCGCGCCCACTGCGGGTGGTTTCGACATGCGCCCGATCAGCGGTGGTCTGCTCGTGCAGGAGCGCGACATGATCGACGCAGAGGGCGAGGACAAGGACGGTCGCACCACGGGTGACGACCCTGAGCGCTGGCAGCTCGTCGCCGGCGAGGCCGCGGACGAGGCCACGATGCGTGACCTCGAGTTCGCGTGGCGTGCGGTGCGCGCCGTGAAGTCGAACGCGATTCTGCTCGCCAAGGACGGTGCGTCGGTCGGTATCGGCATGGGCCAGGTCAACCGCGTCGACTCGTGCAACCTCGCCGTGACGCGTGCGGGCGCCGAGCGGGCCCGTGGTTCGGTGGCGTCGTCGGACGCGTTCTTCCCGTTCGCCGACGGCCTGCAGATCCTGCTCGACGCGGGCGTCCAGGCCGTTGTCGCGCCGGGTGGGTCCATTCGTGACGCCGAGGTCATCGACGCCGCGAACAAGGCCGGCGTCACCCTGTACTTCACCGGTACGCGTCACTTCGCGCACTGAATGACACCTCTGATCGACAACCCCCAGATGGCGGGTTTGGCTCAAGATGGCCTGAACGTCGGCCACATCTTCGGCCAAACCTGCCATCGTCGCGGTGCCCTGCGATGAAGCGTGACGCCAGAGCCTCCTCCGAGGCGCTTGCCCTCACTGCCGCGTTCTTCGGTGGGGCGTGCCTGTCGTTGCAGGCGCGCTTCAACGGGACGCTCGGTGAGCCGTTGTCCGAGCCGCTCGTCGCGGCGGTGTGGAGCTTCGGTTCGGGGCTCGCGCTGCTCGTGCTGACGCTCGTCGTGCCGAGCCTGCGCCGCGGCGCGGGTCGGCTCGTCGACGCGATTCGGGCGGGGCGTCTGCGCTGGTGGGAGTGCCTCGGCGGCGTTCTCGGCGGTGCGTTCGTGGCGGTGCAGACGAGCACGGTCGCCATCCTCGGGGTAGCGGTCTTCATCGTCGCGAGCGTCGGTGGCCGGGCACTCGGCGGGCTGCTCGCCGACCACGTCGGTGCCGGCCCCAAGGGGCGCACGCCGATCACCCCCGCTCGCGCGCTCGCCGGAGCGTTCGCCGTCGTCGGGGTCGGCATCACGGTGAGCGGCCAGCACGTCCCGGGTGGCATCGCGATCCTGCCGGCCCTCGCCGTCATCATCGCGGGCGTCATGACGCAGTTCCAGCAGGGTCTCAACGGGCGCGTCAGTGCGCGGGCAGGTAGTTCGTACGCGACGACGCTGCAGAACTTCCTCGTCGGCGTGATCGCTCTCGTGGTGTTCGCCGGTGCGCGCGTGCTCCTCGGCTTCACGCAGTGGCAGTGGCCGCACGACGCTCCCTGGTGGGCGTGGCTCGGTGCGCCGCTGGGCATCGCGTTCATCGGGTTGTCGGCGTGGGCGACGGAGCACATCAGCGTGCTCGTGCTCGGGCTCATGGGCATCATGGGGCAGCTCGTCGCGGCGCTCGTCATCGACCTGCTCGACCCGGTGGCGCGCGAAGGTGTCGATGTGCGCACCGTCGTCGGCATGGTCGTCACCGCTGCGGCGGCAGCGGTGGCGGCACGCTCCGGTGGCCGACGGGCTACTTCAGACGCGCGTTCGTGAGCTCGGCGAGGCGCTTGTAGCCCGCGTCGTTGGGGTGCAGGCCGTCAGGGCTGATCCACTCAGGGTGACCGGTGAGCGGGAAGTCGAGATCCAGCCACGTCGCACCTGAGCTGCGCACCACGGGTGCGGCGGCATCGCGCAGCCGTACGAGGTCGGGTGGGGGAGAACTCGCCGGTCCGATCGGTGCGATGATGACGACGCGCGCCTCGGGGACGTGCTTCTTCACCGCCGCGAGCGTCTCGCGCAGGCCCTCGACGATGGTCGCCGTCGGCACGCCGCGGGCGACGTCGTTCCATCCGCCGGAGATGATGACCGTGCCCGGCTTCGACGCTGCGGCTCGTGCGACCTGGGAAAGGTAGTGCTGCGTCGGACGCCCCACGTCGTAGCCCATGCCAGGCACGGCGACGTTGATCTCGTTCCACCCGCGCTCAGCGCTCAGGACGGTGGTCCATCGCTTGTCCGGTGAGCTCGCCTCCGAGCCGGCGGAGTAGCTGTCGCCGACGAAGGCCACCACGGGGCGTCCGCTCAGGCTGGTGAGGGCGCGTCGGCGACCGGGGCTGACGAACGGCGGTCGACGACGAGGAACAACGCCACGACGAGCACCCCGACGACGAGTGCCACGAGCGCGGGAACGCGCCACGCCACTCGCCGCTCGGCACGCTCGTGTCATGCGACGACCGTACGCGTGAGCCCAGGTCGATCACGAGCGTCCCGTCACACCCCGGTGTGAGCGCCGACCGCGCGCCCGGGGCGTCTGGCAGGATTGGGGCCATGACTGCGACGACGCTCGACGGAAAAGCCACCCTCGCGACGATCAAGGACGAGCTGCGCGGGCGCATCGATGCGTTGAAGGCGCGCGGCATCACGCCGGGCCTCGGCACGGTGCTCGTCGGCGATGACCCGGGCTCGCAGTGGTACGTCAATGCCAAGCACAAGGATTGCGCGGAGATCGGCATCACCTCGATCCGCAAGGATCTGCCGGCCACCGCGACACAGGCCGAGGTCGAGGCCGTCATCGACGAACTCAACGACGACGAGAACTGCACGGGCTTCCTCATCCAGCAGCCGACGGGCCTCGACGAGGTCGCGCTACTCTCACGCGTCAAGCCGGAGAAGGACGTCGACGGCCTGCACCCGGTCAACCTCGGCAAGCTCGTGCTCGGCGAGGAGGCGCCGCTGCCGTGCACGCCGATGGGTGTCATCGAACTGCTGCGCCGCTACGACGTGCCGTTGAACGGTGCAGAGGTCGTCGTCGTCGGGCGTGGGCTGACGGTGGGGCGCCCGCTCGGTCTCATCCTCACACGTCGCAGCGAGAACGCGACGGCCATCCTGTGCCACACCGGCACCAAGGACCTCGCGGCTCACACGAAGAACGCAGACGTCATCGTCGCCGCCGCCGGTGTGCCGGGGCTCATCACGAAGGACATGGTCAAGCAGGGTGCCGCAGTGCTCGACGTCGGAGTCAGCCGCGTCGACGGCAAGGTGGCCGGTGACATCGCACCGGACGTCGCTGAGGTCGCCGGATTCATGTCGCCGAACCCCGGCGGCGTCGGCCCGATGACGCGTGCGCTGCTGCTGACGAACGTCGTGGAGGCCGCCGAGCGTGAGGCCGAGGCTCGGGGTCGGTGAGTCACTTCAAGGTCGGCGTCCCGTGGCTCGTCGTCGTGCTGCCGGTCGCGTTGGGCCTCGCCGTCGTCTTCGGCGGGCATGTGCGCGTCGGCGGCATCCTCATGGCCGTGGGTCCGCTGCTGGGGGCGATCATGCGCGCCGTCTTCCCCGAGCGTGTCGTGCCCGATCTCAAGGTGCGTTCGCGGGGCACGGACGTCGCGTTGTACGCGCTCGGTGCGATCGTCACCTTCGTCGCCTTCACGGGCGTCAAGCTCGGTTAGGTCGCAGTCGATGACACGCCCCTCGGACGTCGAGGTGAGCGTCATCATCCCCGTCCGTGGGGCGAGCGCAAGCCTGGCCGTGCAGCTGAGCGTGCTCGCCGCGCAGCTCGACGCGCCGCCGTTCGTCCTCGTCCTTGGCGACAACGGGCGCAACGGCGACCTGCGTGGGGGCCGCGCGCGGCAAATGAGCGTCGCAGCAGGGGCGGCACCCTAGAATCTGCGGCATGGGTTTGAAGATCTCAGTGATCGGCACGGGCTATTTGGGTGCGGTGCATGCGGCGTGCATGGCTGAGTTGGGTCATGACGTGGTGGGTGTCGACACGGATGTGTCGAAGATCGAGGCGTTGGCGGCGGGGCGTAGTCCGATCTTCGAGCCGGGGTTGCCGGAGTTGTTGGCGAGTGCGCAGGCGTCGGGTCGGTTGCGGTGGTCGACGGACATCGCTGATGTGGCGGATGCTGATGTGCATTTCGTGTGTGTGGGGACGCCGCAGAAGCCGGGGGAGTATGCGGCGAACACGGATTATGTGTTCGGTGCGTTCGCGTCGTTGGCGCCGCACATGAAGGCGGGGTCGGTGGCGGTGGGCAAGTCGACGGTGCCGGTGGGGACGGTGCCGCGCGTGCTTGAGGTGCTGCAGGCCGGCGTGTGTGAGGGGGTGGATGCGCGTCTGATCTGGAATCCGGAGTTCTTGCGTGAGGGTTTCGCGGTGAAGGACACGTTGACGCCGGATCGGTTCGTGTATGGCGTGGAGGGGGAGTTCGCGGATGCGGATGTTGCGCGTCTGGATGAGGTGTATGCGCGGGCGTTGGCGGCGGGTACGCCGCGGTTGGTGACGAATTTCGCGACGGCTGAGTTGGTCAAGGTGAGCGCGAATGCGTTCCTCGCGACGAAGATCTCGTTCATCAATGCGATGGCTGAGGTGTGTGAGGCGAGCGGCGGTGATGTCGTCGCGCTCGCGGATGCGATCGGGCATGACGAGCGCATCGGGCGCAAGTTCTTGGGTGCGGGTGTCGGGTTCGGTGGGGGGTGCTTGCCGAAGGACATTCGTGCGTTCATGGCGCGTGGTGAGGAGCTTGGCCTGGCGGAGTCGGTGGAGTTCTTGCGGACGGTGGATGCGACGAACGTGCGTCGTCGTTCGCGGGTGGTGGAGCTCGTGCGTGACGTGTTGGGTGAGGACGTCGTGGGGGCGCCGGTGGCGGTGTTGGGGGCGGCGTTCAAGCCGAATTCGGATGATATTCGGGATAGTCCGGCGTTGGACGTGGCTGAGCGTTTGGTGGCCTTGGGTGTGGATGTGCGGGTGCATGATCCGGAGGCACTGGCTGTGGCGCGGGCGCAGCGTCCGGGGCCGGGTTATGTCGACACGGTTGATGAGGCGTTGGTGGGGGCGCGGGTGGTCGTGTTGTTGACGGAGTGGCAGGTGTACCGCGATCTCGACCCGGCCGATGTTGCTGAGCAGGTCGCGGGTCGTGTGCTCATCGATGGGCGGAATGCGTTGGATCGTCAGCGGTGGGCTGAGGCGGGTTTCACCGTCCACGCCCTCGGCCGCCCGACGATCACCCCCGCGAGCTGACCTCTTCCCTGCGTCCAGATGCACCCGGGTGCACTTGGACGCAGGGTTTCGGGCTGGGCGCGGTTGCGGTCGGTGGGTTCGACACGATCATCCGGCCTTGAAACGATGAGCCCATGCGAGTGATCACGGCGAACGTCAACGGCATCAGGGCGGCGCAGCGTCGCGGGGGTCTGGAGTGGTTGGCGCAGCAGGAGCCGGACGTCGTCGCGATGCAGGAGGTGCGCGCGTCGGCGAAGCAGTTCGCGACCGCACTCGACGGTTCGGCTCTCGCCGAGTTCGAGCTCGCGCACGCCGAGTCGGCCGCTGCGGGCCGTGAGGGCGTCGCCATCCTGACGAAGCATGCGCTCGCGTCGTCGAGCAGCGTCATCGACGGCTTCGACGAGATCGGCCGCTGGGTGGAGGCTGACGTCGTCGTCGACGGGCGCAGCGTCACGATCGCGAGCGTCTACGTGCACACCGGCGAGGCGGGCACCGACAAGCAGAATGCGAAATACGCCTTCCTCGACGCGCTCGAGTCGCGGATGGCGCAGCTCGTCGACCGTCCGGCGCTCGTCATGGGCGATTTCAACGTCGCGCACACGGCGAACGACCTCAAGAACTGGAAGGGAAACCGTGGCAAGGCCGGGTTTCTCGAGGACGAGCAGGCGTACCTGACGCGGCTCACCCAGAACGGCTGGGTCGACGTCGTGCGCGCCAATCACGGCGACGTGCCGGGCCCGTACTCGTGGTGGTCGTGGCGCGGAAAGGCGTTCGACAACGACTCCGGATGGCGCATCGACTACCAGTTCGCGAGCCCGGCGCTCGCCGCCGTCGCACGCGAACCGTGGATCGGGCGCGCCGCAGCCTACGATCAGCGGTGGAGCGACCACGCGGCGGTCGTCGTCGACTACGACCTCGTCGCGCTCGAGACGACGGGGGAGTGACGTGAGCGAACCGCGCGACGCCGCGTCGTCGGGCGAACCGGCCCAGGCTGACGAGGCCGTCGAGCCCGTGACGCCCGGGCAGTGGGGCACGTTCCGCACGCGCGCCGATCAGCGACGGCTCGCGCAGGTGCAGGCCGCGAAGCGCGCGCGTGCGGCAGCGCGAGCCCGCCCGGACGTTTCGCTCAGCCTCGATGCCGGGCCGGCGCCGGTTCGCCCTCAGCAGGCGGGCCCTGAGGTCGACAGCCTGGCCACCGGGGATGATCGCGAGACCTTCACCATCCTCGTCGTGTGCACGGGAAACGTCTGTCGCTCACCGTATTTCGAGCGTGTGCTGGCCGCCGACCTGGCGGGTCTGCCGGTGCGCGTCGAGGGCGCCGGGACGGGCGCGTTGCTCATCGACAGGATGTCGTCGGGATCGCAGGCACTCCTGCGCGAGCGCGGCCTCGACGGCGCGCGCTACCGTCCGCGTCAGGTGACGCCAGCGCTCGTGCGCGAGGCAGACCTCGTGCTGACGGCGTCGCGCGAGCATCGGCGCGTCCTCGTCGAAGAGGCGCCGACGGCGGCGTCGTGCGTCTTCGCGTTGCTCGACTTCGCCGACGTCTGCGCCGCCCCTGTGCCTGGAACCCGAGGCGTCGACGGGCTGCGGGAGTTCGTCGCCAAGTCGCCGGCGGGCAGCGTCGAGCGTCACAGCGCTCGTTCGGATGCCAAGGCGGAGATTCTCGACCCGTTCCGTCAGGGCCCGGAGCTCTTTGCGAGGATGGCGGCGCAGGCCGATCCGGCGCTTGCGACGGTGGCGGCGGCCGTTCGTCGCATCATGGGTTGAACGATTCGGCACGACAGTGAGGATGAGCGGATGAGTAACCACCACGCAGTGGAGTGCTGGCTGACGGACATGGATGGCGTTCTCGTGCATGAGGAGCGCGCCATTCCGGGGGCGGCGGAGTTCCTCCAGGCACTGCAGGAGACCGGCCGACGCTTCCTCGTCCTGACGAACAACTCGATCTACACCCCGCGTGACCTCCGCGCCCGCCTGCAGGGCAGCGGCATCGACATCCCCGAAGAGGCCATCTGGACGTCGGCGCTCGCGACAGCGCAGTTCCTCCACGATCAGCGAGAGGGCGGTTCGGCGTACGTCGTCGGTGAGGCAGGGCTGACGACGGCGCTCTACAACATCGGCTACACGATGACGGAGCGCGACCCCGACTACGTCGTGCTGGGGGAGACGCGCACGTATTCGTTCACGGCGATCACGCGTGCGATCCGTCTCATCGAGGGTGGCGCGCGGTTCATCGCGACGAACCCGGACGTCACAGGCCCGAGCACGGAGGGGCCGTTGCCGGCGACGGGGTCGATCGCTGCGCTCATCACGGCGGCGACGGGCGTCAAGCCGTACTACGTCGGCAAGCCGAATCCGCTCATGATGCGCAGCGCCCTCAACCGCATCGACGCGCACTCGGAGTCGACGGTGATGATCGGTGACCGCCTCGACACGGACGTGCGCAGTGGCCTCGAGGCGGGGTTGCGCAGCATCCTCGTGCTGACTGGCTCGACGAAGCCCGACCAGGTCGACCGCTACCCCTTCGTGCCGACGCGCATCTGCGACTCGATCGCCGACGTCGTGCCGCTCGTCCACGAGCTGGCGCCGCACGAGCATGAGTGACTTCGACCCCTGGGCTGACGAACGCGACACGCCGCCGGCCCCGAGCAGTGCGTCCCAACGGTCTGGAACCGTGCCGGCCACGCAGCCCGATTCATGGTGGGGTGACGAGGACGCCAACGCCGCCGGCGCGACGCTGCGGCCCGCGCGCCGCGCGCAGCCGGCACCGGGGGCGCAGCAGGCGCCGCGTGAGCCGAGCATCCTGACTGTGTGCACCGGCAACATCTGTCGCTCTCCGTACATGGAGCGTGTGTTGGCGCACGAATTGGCGCCGCTCGGGGTGCGCGTCAGCAGTGCGGGCACGGGTGCGCTCGTCGGGCAGCCGATCGAGCCAGGCAGTGCGCGGCTGCTGGAGGCGCGGGGTGTCGACACGTCGAACTATGCGGCGCGTCAGCTCACCGAGGAGATGGTGGCCGGAGCCGAACTCGTGCTGACGGCGACGCGCGAGCATCGTCGTCTCGTCGTGCAGGTGGCGCCGTTCGCGTTGCGCCGGGTGTTCGCCGTCCTCGACTTCGCGGATCTGTGCGACGGGCTCGCCTCCGCTGACGTGGCCCGCGCGACGGGCGACAACGTCGTCGCGCAGCTCGTCGCCGCAGCGGGTGCTCGGCGTGCTCAGGTGCCGGCACGTCAGGACGACGCGGCGGACGTCGTCGACCCGTACATGCGTGGTGACGCAGTGTTTCGCCAGATGCAGGCGCAGCTCGACGGGCCGTTGGCGACGATCTCCAGGGTGCCTAGCCCGTCGGTGTGACGCATCACGAGTCATGGGGATGCCTCGTTCACGCACATGCTCCATCGTTTAGGTGCCCAAGCACTCAGGTCGCGTGGTTGTGTGCTGCGGTTACGATTTCTGACAGCCATTGGGCGAAGGTCGGGCAGCGCTCCAGGATGTCGTCGAACGGCGCCTGCTCGAGCAAGCTGATGCCGATCGCCGTCTTCACGTAGGTCGGGACGCCGCGGCGAGACGGTGCGATGGGCTCGTTTCCCTGCTTCCGTTGATGGCTTCGATGCTCCCACCAAAATTGCGGATGACGTCTCGTAGCGCGCCGAGATCGGCATCGGTCAGGCTGGACCGCGTGCCCGCGTCGATGGCGGCGAAGACCAGCGTCTCGAACTCGGGCATGATGACGTGCGGCTGAACGCGGTAGGAGTTCAGATTTTCGCGCATGCGGCCCAGGAAAGCCTCGCGGTATTCCGCGCCGGAGCGTTTGGCGTCGAAGCCGGGTGTGTCACGGGGAACCCCGTAGAAGTCCATGAGGATGCCCACCGCAGCCTTATCGGGCTGGGCGGCTAGTGCGCAGGCCAGGGGCACATACTTGTGCCAGGGCGCGCCGCCCTTGTGGCTGCCCGTCGGCGTCGATTTGGTCTTGGCGATCGCGGGGATCGCGAACATGTCGGGCCGCGAGAGATATGGATTGAGGATCTGCGTGACGAAGGCTTCCTCCGTCTGCCCTTCCACCACCAGCGCGATGTATTTCATGACGCGCTGACGTCGTCGGCCGTCGGGCGGCCGCCGAGGAGGTTCATCTCCCACATCTCGGCTACGGAGTGGGTGTGGAGGGAGTCGTCGAGTTGCCCGCGGTCGGGTCTGGAGACGTGGGTCGACCCGTCGCGGCGTTCAACGACTGCGATCTCCTCGAGGTCGAACTCACCGAGCAGATCCGTGGACTGGGTTGCGAGGATGACGCGGTGGCTGTCGCGTGCTGCGACCCGCAGAAGTTCGCTCAAGAGGTGAATGGCGAACGGTGCAACCCTAGTTCGGGCTCGTCGAGGACGATCGTGGCGGGACGGTTCGGCAGGCGCCCTCGGTGTGCTGAGGCCCAAATCTGTCCCGGGTGAGGGCGTTCTGGGCTGCGCAGGTACGCTTTTCACAAAGTACGACGTGGCGGGCCCCACACGGAGGAGAAATACGTGACTCACAAGATCATGACCGTCTATGGCACAAGACCCGAAGCGATCAAGATGGCCCCATTGGTTCTGGCCCTTCGCGAGGATCAGCGGTTTGATCCGATTGTCGCGGTAACTGGGCAACATCGCGAAATGCTGGACCAGGTCAACAGTCTCTTCGGGATCAGGCCAAACGTGGACATGAACCTCATGGCTCACGGCGCGAGTCTCGAACAAATCACCTCACGTACCCTCGAGGCGGTCGCCAAGTGCATCGCCGAGGAGAATCCGGACGCCGTGGTTGTGCAAGGCGACACGACAAGTGCGCTCGCGGGGGCCCTCGCGGCGTTTTATCATCGTGCTCCCGTGGTACACCTGGAAGCCGGGTTGCGTACCGGAAACATGAGTTCTCCATTCCCCGAAGAAGCGAATCGTCGGCTGGTCGCTCCACTCGCGGCGCTGCACTTGGCTCCGACATCTACTTCTCGCGCCAACCTCCAGCGTGAGGGTATCGCTGCAGAGGACATCGTGGTGACGGGTAACACGGTCATCGACGCGCTCAAGACCACGACCGGCATCGACACAGACTTCACCGATCCGCAGGTGGCGGACGCGTTGAACAGCGGGCGACGGATCTTGCTCGTGACCGCGCATCGCCGCGAGTCATGGGGGAACCGGATGACTGCCGCAATGTCTGCCGTCGCGGACCTGGCAACCGGGAACCCAGACCTGCTAGTGCTTCTCCCTATGCACAAGAATCCAGTCGTGCGAACGGCGATCGAACCCATCCTCTCGGCGGCCAAGAACGTGGTTCTCACCGAGCCGCTGAGCTACCACGAGTTCGCGCACGTGCTCGCGGCAGCCGACATCGTGCTCACCGATTCCGGCGGGGTGCAGGAGGAAGCTCCGTCTCTGGGCAAGCCCGTTCTCGTCATGCGTGACACGACGGAACGCCCCGAGGCTGTGGAGGCCGGGACTGTGCGTTTGGTGGGCACGGACCGTGCACGGATCCATACCGAGGTCCAGCTTCTCCTTGACAACACCGCGGCCTACGATTCGATGGCTACGGCCGTGAACCCCTACGGCGACGGCCACGCAGCGGAACGCTGCGTGGCCGCCATGGCGGAGCTTCTCGGGGTGGGTCGGAGGGTGGCCGAGTTCACTCCCTGATTACCTGATTACTCTCGCCAGATTCCCCGTGTGTCGACATGGGGGATCTGGCGGATCTCGTTGTTGCTGATGGCCTTGAACCGGTCGTGATCGACAAGCAGCACAACGGCGTCTGCTGATGCTAGGGCAACATCGAGGCTCTCGAGTCGGACGTTTTCCAACGTCTCGAGGGCCGCAGGCAGGTGCTCGACGTGGGGCTCCACGGCAAGAAGCTGCCACGTCGGGTCTGCCTTGCTCAGCCGCGAGACCACGGTGACAGCCGGGCTTTCGCGTAGGTCGTCTATGTTGGCCTTGAATGCGAGCCCGAGGCAGGCGATGGTCGCACCGGGCGGCGCGATGCGCGCAACATCGGCGACAACGGTGTCGGGGCGGGCGTCGTTGGTCTCTCGGGCCGTGCGAATGAGGTTCGCCTGGTCGGGCGCAGCATGCACGATGAACCACGGGTCGACCGCGATGCAGTGACCGCCCACTCCGGGGCCGGGGTTGAGGATGCTCACGCGAGGGTGGCGGTTCGCGAGGCGGATGACCTCCCACACGTCGACCTCGATGTGGCGGCAGATCTCTGCCAACTCGTTTGCAAAGGCAATGTTCACGTCGCGGAATGCGTTCTCGGTGAGCTTGGCCATCTCCGCGGAGGTCGCG
The DNA here is from genome assembly GCF_017565385.1 of Dermacoccus sp. NHGro5. Taxonomy (NCBI): domain Bacteria; kingdom Bacillati; phylum Actinomycetota; class Actinomycetes; order Micrococcales; family Dermacoccaceae; genus Dermacoccus; species Dermacoccus sp. NHGro5. Next base: position 46,272 of record NZ_JAGEKQ010000013.1, read on the forward strand.
TCTGTCAAGAGGATCTCGCCCTCGCAGAAGATTCGGTAGATCTCGGCGGCCTTCTGGGCGCAACGAGGTGAAATACCACCGACGACGCGGTCATTGCTGACCATCTCGATCATGATGCGACCGGGCAGGACTCGCTCGGGGCAGTGCGCGACGAAAACGTCCGGCGACTCGTGGTCGTGGGGGAACGTGAGGTCCGGGCGCGCCTGGGCCAGCCACTCGGAAATCTTGCGAGTCGTGCCGGCGGGGCTCGTGGACTCCAGGATCACGATGTTTCCAGGCTGGAGCACAGGTGCAATGGAGGACACCGCCGACTCGATATACGACAGGTCAGGCTCGTGGTCGCCCTTGAAAGGGGTGGGCACAGCGATGAGAAATGCGTCGGCCCTTTCCACCTGGGTGGAAGCAGTGAGCATGCCGTCTGCCACGGCCTTCTCGACGGCAGAGTCGAGGTCCGGCTCTACGATCGGCACACGGCCGGCGTTGATCTCGTCGACGAAGTGGGTATTGAGGTCGACGCCGAGCACGCGAGCGCCCCGAGAGGCCAAGGCGGCACTTGTGGGCAACCCGATGTAGCCAAGGCCGATAACACTGATCTTCACTTCGTTTCCATTTCGTCGTCGGTGAGGTGAGAAGAACCCAGGACCCACGCCACGACGGGCGCGGATTCCGTTTCCCACGAGAAAGCGCGGGATGTTTCGTGAACCGCCACAGCAAGCCCCGGCAACTGGGCGCGGCGCGCATAGATGTCGAGCAGTGCATTGGTCAAGCCCTCCGAAGTCACGTCGGTCACCCACCCGAGACGGTGTTCACGAACGAACCGGCGGTTCTCAGAAAGGTTCCCGGCGAGGACCGGTCGGCCACTCACGACCGACTCGAAAATCTTGTTCGACAGGGAGTCGTTGGCCGCATCGACGGCCTCGTACAGCGCGGTGCCCACGTGAACGCGGTGATACGCCGCAGGAACCTCCTCCGGAGCGCAAGGCCCGTGGAAGACGATGGCATCGGAATGGCGGCACGAAGCTGCGAGATTTTTCAGTGCGGTCACGTACTCGGCGCCTCCACGGCCCGTTACTTCAAGAACCACCTGAGCGCCGGCCGCCTGAGCTGCATCGGTCGCCTTGATGAGCAGCTCGATTCCGCGGCCCTCGTAGAGGCTGCCCACGCACGCGACGCGCACAACGTCCTCGTCCGGGGTCGGCACAAAGTCACTCCGAAAGGCGGCCGCGGGCGCGTTGCGCGCCACCAACGTCTCAAGCCCGAGTGCGCGGAAGTCGTCGGCGTGACCGTCGCACACTGCCACGACTGCGAGATCCCTGATCCCAGACAACCGCCTCAGCACGGCCGGTTCAACGCGAGAGAACGCCGTGCCCAACGAGCCCTTGGTGTTGATCCCTCCCGGGCGCTCGCGCCCGTTGAGGAGGACCTTGGAACCATGGCGTTTGTGGTGGGCGAGACCAATCCAAAAGAGGGACATGTGGCCAACGACGATGGCGTCGGCTGGCGTGCGGATGGCCCGCCAGGCGAGCGTGGCTATAGCCTTGGGATACGTCCTGACAAGGTTAATGATCGCGGTTCGCGTCGAGGCGCCCTGTGCGGGCGTGGGGGTCGCGATTTTGCGCACCGCGACTCCGTCGACGACCGCGTCATTTTGACTCCCGGCGATGCCCACGCGTCCGACCTGAGACAGTGTGATCGCCTCGCAGATGGCGCCGGCGGCCGCCAGACGCTCTCCGAGCTTTCGCGTCCTTGTCGAGTGCTCGTAAGGCAACAGATCGATTAACAGGGTCTTCATCGTGGTTCTCCATGGGTTTCGTGGTGCCGATGAATCCGGCGATGCGCGCAAGGAGGGCGAAGAACGCGCAGGCGAGGGCGTGAAGCGTGAGCATTCGTAGGAACGAGTCACTTCCGGATTTGACGAGCACGATGGTGTCGGTAGTGAGCATGATTCCGGCGAGTCGCGTGAATGCCGAGGAGGATTGCCACACGCGCTTGCCTGCCCACGCGAGAACGAATGCGGCGGCGGCCAAGTAGGGGATGGCTCCGAGCTTTCCGAACAGATATGGCCCTTCAGCGAGAAGGGAAGGCGGGACACCTGTACCGTCGGCCCAGCGGTCGGGGAAGTACTCCTGAGAGAACGCGATGGAGAGACCATCCGGTTTTCCGGGCCAAATAAACCGGGGCACGAGAGTGAACGGGCCACCCAAGAACTGCAAGATCCCGTTCGCGAATAACGGTTCTCCATGCGCGATGACCGCCCCGAGGGTGCGTAACACGTCGAGCCCACCGAAGACGAAGGGGTCAATGACGGACTTCAAGACGTCGCGTAGGCCCTCGCCTCCGAAGACGGAGCTGCCTGTCGCGCCCTTGCTCGTCTGCCGGACGGCCACTGCGTACCACACGCTAAATGGGACAGCCAGGGCCCCGAGCAGACCGAAAGACGCCAGTGAGATCGGGCGGTGGTGAGCTCGTGCGACGAGCAACGCCAGCAGGAACGCGATGAGCGGGAAGCGGGACCCGCTGACAAAGAGGTAGAGGATGAATTCGAGGGCACACCCCAGCGCCAAGAGCTTTTGAAAGGGCGTGACCCGCTCGCACATCATCGCAAAGAGGGCAGCGGCGCCCGGCACTGCGGCTACACCGTTGAGGAGGCCGAGGCCGGCCAGCGCGTCCCGGCGCGTCCCCAACGAGGACAGGAGAGCGCCAAAGCCTCCGACGGCCAGGTATAGGACCGCCATGGCCACGAGTCCAGCGGCGAACGCAATAAGGAGCGGCACGGTCAGCGCCGAGGGTGAAGGGGCTCGGAAAGTGATCCGTGCTGGCTTGCGGCCAGCCATTGCTGCAGCGCTGACCGCGGTCATGACAGCAAGGAGACCGATAGCGATCCAGATGACGTCGTCGGGCTGGGCGTTGAAGTCGTCCCATGGCGTTGCCAGTCCCACGCGCCACAACACGGGGACGACGAGCACGGAGACCCACAGGTACACCATTGCCATTCCCGACGGGCTGAGCCAGAAGCTCTCGGGCCAGCGTCCGGCAAGGGAACGCAGCGCGAGGAACACCCAGGGGATGGTTAGGACGCACAAGATCCACGCTGTGGAATCGGGTGTGCTGCTCGCCTCACGCGGCGTTGTGAGAACGAGGACAGTTGTCCCGACGACAGTCAAGACCGACGCAAAGATCGTTCGGATGACGGCCGGGTCAGGCGTTGTCCCGGTTGCCCCGTGACGACGCCGTCTTGGTGTGGACGCACGGGACGGGCAAGAAGTCGTGGGCGTGGGGCGGCGTCTGATAGGCGCGGAGTATGGCGCGACGATATGGGCGACAGGCGTCTCGTGAGGCGGGAAGACGCTCGACGGCCTCGTTGCGCCCCCAGCGACGGCGGCCTGGCCGATCGACTGTGCCGCGAACCAGGTCGCGACGGCAAAGCGGAAGGCTGTGGCGCTGAGAATGGCAACCGAACCGAGCAGAACCGGGTCATCTATCGGCAAGACCAAGAGCAGGACGGCCAGGAGTGGGATGGCCAGAAGGCCAAGGAACGCCGACCGCAAGATCGTTCGGCTCGTTCCTGTGGAGCCCAGCACGGCACTAGGGACGACATACGCGAGGCGGAGGGCGCCGGTCAGCGCCAGGAGGTAAACAGCCAGGGGGTTCGGCTGGGTTCGCACGAACATCGTGCCCGACCAGTGGAGGAGCGATCCAAGTATGACGGCCAGGACGATCGAGACGACGCCGGCCGCCGCGAGCATGCGGAGGAAGCGAGCCCTCGTCATAGAGGACGCTCGGCGGACGAGCTCGGGCAGCGCGACGAACCCGAGCACCGAGGCCAAGGTGATGGCCGGGTACACGGTCACGAGCTTGTTCGCCGCATAGGCACCGCCTGCCGCCAGGGTGTAAAACCTGTGTGACAGGAGCGCCTGATCGGCCCAGTCCAGAGCAGCGAAGGTGAGCATCGAGACACCGAAGCCGACACCGACGCGATGAAGCTCCCGGTCGCGGCGCGCCCCGGTGTTGGCCGTGCGCGCGAGCACCGGTAGCGCGACGATGCCACAGGTCACCGAAGAGGCCAGAAGCGCTCCGTTGGCGACGGACGTGGACACTGAACCCATGAGCACGACAACGACGAGGGAGAACGCCGTGAGAAGGCGGTATCCCTGTTGCAGCATCGCAGCGGCTACATACGACCCGTGGGCGCGCAGCACAGCAGCTGCCAGCTCGGTCGATACGACGAAGAGAGGCGCCAGTGCAGCGGCGACGATCGTAATGGCCGAGACGTGGTAGACCGTCGCGACCACGGCGGCGCCGACGGCGCCGATGGCGGCTGCAGCGGCGAACGACCGGCGCACGTAAGGACGGAACAACCCGTCGTCGCCGGTCTCGATTGTTCGCCGCATAAGGGCCTGGTCAATTCCCATGAGGGCGAGGGCAACGACCAGAGGCACGAGTTGCCTGACGATCTGGTACTCACCAAACGTCGTCTCATTCTGAGATCGGCTCAGAAGCAGCTCGGCCAAGAACAGGCCACCTACGGCAACTGCGTAGGCGAGCCCAGCACGGACGGCAGATGATCGCGCGCTCAGGGTCACTGCTGCTCTCGTGCACTCGTGCGGTGACGTCGAACTCTCGCCGGGGCACCCATAGCGAGCGCCATTCGCTCGATCGGCTTCGTCACGAGCGAACAGGCGCCCACGACCGCGCCTTCGCCGATTGTTTGCGTCGCACCGAGCACAGTGCTTCGAGCACCGATCCATGCGCCGCGTCCGATGACGAGTGGACGGGCGACCTTGCCCTGGTCGCGCCAATGGGTGTCGGCATCCTGGAAGTTGTGGTCGTGGCTGAGAAGCAGAGAATCCTCGGAGACGGTGACTCCGTCCTCAATTGTGATGCCTCCCGAGATGTCGAGGATGCAACGCGGCCCAATCTCTACGTCTCGCCCGAGGACTAGTCGTCCACCAAGCTCCGGGTGAGAGCGGTCGAGTCGCACGTTGCTCGACATGCGAAGCCCCGGTGCTTCGAGCAGCCTTTCCAGGCCTTTGCGGCGCATTGTGCGCCATACAGGAATGTCGTTGGTCGACGCGGCGAGGAGGCGTGCCACCCGCAGGCGCGTGAGGAAGGAGTTCAAATCTTTGTCGGTCATCGCGATCCTCCTGGTCGGATTCCCGCCCACTGGTGGTGGCGGTGTGCGGTGGAGAGGATGAAGTTCACCGCTCGTTGGCTGCAGTTGTCGATGAGGTAGTCCTCCGGGGTGATGTTGCTGACGCCGTCGCGCTCGTAGCCTGATTCCATGGCGATGCGCACGGCCGTCACCATGTCGTCGGCGTGCAGGCCGGTCATGATGATGGCGCCCGTGTCAAGCGCTTCGGGGCGTTCGATCGAGTCGCGCAGCGTGACGGCGGGGAAACCCATGAGGGAACTCTCCTCGGCGATCGTGCCCGAATCCGACAACACGCACGCGGCGGAGAGCTGCAGCTTGTTGTAGTCGTGGAAGCCCAGCGGCTCGCTGAACGTGATGCCCTCCGGCTCCGTCCACCCCGGCAACGCTTCGAGACGCTTGCGCGTGCGCGGGTGCGTCGAGACGAACACCGGCATGTCGAAGGCGTCGTGGACGGCGATCAGTCCGTCGAGCAGGGCGCGCAGTCGCTCGGGATTGTCGACGTTCTCCTCGCGGTGCGCGCTGACGAGGAAGTACTTACCCTCCTCGAGCCCGCGCAGAGCGAGAATGTCGGAGGTCTTGATCTGCTCGGTGTACGCCTCGACGACCTCACGGATGGGCGAGCCCGTCTTGATGATGCGGCGCGGGTGCAGGCCTTCGGCGAGAAGGTTGCGGCGGGCGTGCTCGGTGTAGACAAGATTGAAGTCGGCGACGTGATCGACGAGGCGTCGGTTCGTCTCTTCCGGCACGTTCTCGTCGAAGCAACGGTTGCCAGCCTCCATGTGGTACGTCGGGATGCGCAGGCGCTTGGCCATGACGGCGGCGATGCACGAGTTCGTGTCACCGAGCACGAGGACGGCGTCGGGCTGCTCGGCGCGCATCACCTCCTCGCTCTTGATGAGCGTGCCACCGAGCACGGCACCGAGGCTCGAGGTATGGACGGCGAGGAAGTGATCGGGCTTGCGCACGCCGAGGTCGTCGAAGAAGACCCCGTTCAGCTCGTAGTCGTAGTTCTGTCCTGTGTGCACGATGACGTGCTCGACGCCCGGCGTGTTGTCCAGCCGGTTCATCACGCGCGCGAGCCGGATGATCTCCGGGCGCGTGCCGACGATGGTCATGACCTTCATCGTTCAGGCCTCCTTGCTCTCGGCGCGTCGCACCGGTTCCCAGTACGTGTCGGGAGCAGCCGGGTTGAACAGCTGGTCGGCCCAGAACATCGTGATGACGTCCTCATCCCCGGTGTTCGTGATGTTGTGCACCCACAGCGTCGGCATGTCGATGACGGCCGGCTTCGTGCCGTCGACGTCGAAGTCGACGACCTCGTCGGTCAGCACCCTACGCAGCGAGATGCGCGCCTTGCCGCTGATGACGACGAAACGCTCGATCTTGCTCAGGTGGTAGTGCTCGCCGCGTGTCTTGCCCGGCTTCGTGTACGACACGAACGACTGGCCGCCGCTGCCATGAGCGCGCACCGTCTCGATCAGTTCACCGCGCTGGTCGGCGTTGACCATGAGTGAGAACGGGTACTTGTTCGGGAACGTCGCGGCCCGGTAGGTGTTGAACAGGTTCGTGTGGAAACGCGTCGGCAGCTTCGGGATCTCGCCGCGGCCGTAGACGTCGTGGAACTGCTCGAGCAACGACAGCACCTCGGGCACACGCGTGTCGTGGCCATGCGGACGGATGAGGCGGTCGCGCGAAGACAGGGCCTCGATGAGCGAGGCCGCGGCATCCTGCACATGCAGCAGCTCGACGGGGTTGTCGTTGACCGTCGGGGTCTCGCCCTCGACCAGCTTGTCGATGAACGTCGCGACGAACGTGTTGTAGTACGGGCGAGCGTGCTCACCGAAGATGTTGGGCAGGCGTACCTCGACGTAGGCGGCGCCGCTCGCGGTAGCGGCGTCGGCGAGGATCTCGCCCGCGCGCTCCTTGCCGCGGCCGTAGGGAGAGCCGTTGCCGACCTGCGTGGAACTCGAGTAGACGATGCGCACAGGCTTGTCGGCTGCGCGCACGGCGTCGGCGACGTCCTGTGCGAGGTCGACGTTGCCTTGCTCGACGGCAGCGTCCGTCTCCGCACGGTTGATGCCGGCCAGATGCATGACGGCGTCGGCGTCCGCGACGTGCGCCTGAAGTTCGTCCCAGTTCTCGCGGCCGATGGCGACGACGTCATGGTCGGTCAGCGTGTGCAGTCGTGCGCGCGTGTGCCAGCCGAGAAAGCCGTGCGCTCCGGTGATGACGATCTTCATGCGCGGGCCTCAACTATCTGTTGGATCTCGGGCAGGGTCATGAGCAGGTCGACGGCGCCGTCGACGTCGAGCTGCTCGGTGTTGGCGGAGGTGTAGTCCGTCGCGTCCTTGAGTTCGGCCTCGCCCTCGGACGTAAACAGTTCGTACTCGAGGGAGCGAGCGTCGAGTGGCACACGGTAGTAGTCACCCTGGTCGGTGGCCTTCACCATCTCCTCGCTCGACAGGAGCGTCTCGTGCATCTTCTCACCGTGGCGCGCACCGATGACCTTGATCTGCGGGTCGTCGACGCCGAGCACCTTGGCCGTCGCCCGCGCGAGCGTCTCTACGGTGCATCCGGGGGCCTTGCGGACGAACAGGTCGCCGCGCTCGGCGTTCTCAAACGCGTGGAGCACGAGCGAGACCGAGTCGTCGAGTGACATGAGGAAGCGGGTCATGCTTGGCTCGGTGAGGGTGAGCGGCTTGCCGTCCATGATCTGCTTGACGAACAGGGGGATCACCGAGCCGCGGCTGTACATGACGTTGCCGTAGCGCGTCGTCGACACGACACTGGGGGAGCCGGGGTTGTTGCGAGCGAACGCCTGCGCGCTCTTCTCCATGAGGGCCTTCGTCATGCCCATCGCGTTGACGGGGTAGACCGCCTTGTCGGTCGACAGGCACACGACGGAACGAACCCCGGCGCGGCTGGCTGCGCGCAGCACGTTGTTGCTGCCGTCGATGTTGGTGCGCACCGCCTGGTCGGGGAAGAACTCGCAGCTCGGCACCTGCTTGAGGGCTGCCGCGTGGAAGACGTAGTCGGCGCCGACGAAAGCGTCCTCGACAGAGTGTGCGTCACGCACGTCGCCGAGGAACAGCTTGAGCCGCGCATCGTTGAAGCGCTTGCGCATCTCATCCTGCTTCGCCTCGTCGCGAGACAGGACGTGCACCTGCGCGACATCCTGCGTGAGGAGGTGGCGCACCATCGTCGAACCGAACGACCCGGTGCCGCCAGTGATGGCGATGGTCTTGCCGGTGAGGTCAGTCATGCGTGTTCTCCTTCGCGGACGGCACGTCCGAGGGTCATCCAATGATCGAGGGGGGCGACAGGTCTCCAGCCCGCTGCGGTGAGCCACGAGGGTGCTTGTGCCTGCCCGAACCAGAGCATCTCGAGGCGCCTAGCCTGACCGGCCAGTCCCGGCCGCACCCGATTAGCGCGCTTGCCTGCCGAGACCAGGCCCCGCGCGAGCGGGGTCGGCAGGCGACGGGGTGGTCGCCCGCCGAGAGCTTCGAGAAGACCCGAAGTGGTCAGGCCTTCCGAGGGGTGGTGGACGATGGCCGGGGGCAACGTCTCACACGTCGCGAGAAACGCGATGGCATCGGCGACGTTCTCGAGTAGAGCCTGCGCCGTGGGGCGATTCCCGGCCCCCGCGACACTTGAAGCGGGTGAGGCCGCGAGCGAGACGAGTCGCCCGGTCACGCGGCGAGAGGGGTGGTGAACGCCCGGCGGGCGGTACACGACCGCCTCGAGCCCCTCGCGGCGGGCGGTGAGCACTCGCCGCTCACCGTCGGCCTTGCTGCGGGAGTACGGCGAGAACGGGTGCGTTGCCTCTGACGAATCGAGCAGGTCGGCGTTCCCCTGAACTGCCGCACTGCTCACGTGGACGAACCTCGCGGCATGGCGTCGCGACGCCCGCGCGACTGCCGCAGGCAACACACCGTTCGCCGTAGCCATGGCGGCGTCATCCCCCGTCGCCTCCGCGATTCCAGCAGCGTTCACGACGGCGTCGACTCCAGCGAATGACGGGGCTAGCTCGTCGGCGGCCCGTTGCTCCTCGGCATCAGAGGCGGCTGTGAGGCGCGGTGCACGCACCGGCACGACCTCATGGCCCCGCCGCGTCAAGGCCTCGACAACAGCCGATCCGACGAAGCCGCTCGCACCGACGACGGCCACCCGGCTCATCGTGCCCCCTCCGCGACGGAGAGGAGCAGTTCGCTCAGCCGATCACCGATGACCTGCTCGCTGTAGTTGGCCAGGTAGTAGTCACGCGCGAGGCGGCCGAGCGCCGAGCGCTCCTCAGTAGAGCTGGAGGCCATGGCGCCCACAGCGTCCGCGAGTTCATCGGGGCTTTCGGGCGTGACCGCGATGCCGCCGGCGGCTTCGATGAGAGCTCCGCCATCGCCGGCAACCGCGGCGATCGTCGGACGACCGCAGGCGAGATTGGCCTGCAGCTTGCTCGGCAGGGTCGCACGGTACAGCGGCACGTCCTTGAGCGTGACCAGCTGGACGTCTCCCAGTGCGAGTACTTGCGCCATCCGCGAGAACGGCTGAGCACCCGAGAAGACGACATTGGTGAGGCCCTCGTCCTGGACGAGGCGGCGGAGGCGCCCCTCCGCCACGCCGGCGCCGACGAACGCGAAGGTGATGTCGGAGTGATTGCGCAGCAGTGCGGCCGCCCCGATCACGGTTTCGAGTGACTGCTGTTCACCGAGATTTCCCGCGTACATGGCGACGAAACCGCTCGAAGGCAGGCCGAGCTCATCCCGCAGACTGGCGTCTACCGGGACAGGGTGAAAACTTCGTTCCTCGGCCCAGTTGGGCACGAAGTGGATCTTGCCGCGCGGCACACCACGCTCGACGAGAAGGTCGGCCATCCCGGGCGATGTGACGGCGACCCGGGAAGCGAAGCGGTAGACCGTGTTGCAGGCTCGGTGCAGGACCTTTTCCATCGTCCCGACCCGCTCGGCGTCGTTCACGAATCCCGACGAGGTGACGGTGTCGGGCCACAGATCCTGGATCTGGACGAGGTAGGGCTTCCGTTCCACGAGCCGTAGCAGCACACCGGCGGCGCCGACCGTCGCCGGTGTCGAATAGACGAAGACGACGTCGACATCGCGCAGGACCGCCAACGCACCGATCGACCCTGTCGTGGCGAACGAGAGATAGTTCGCCATGCGATGGGCAGCACGATCGTCGTGGCTGGGATAGGCAGGGAAACGATGGACGGTGACGCCGTCCATGCATTCACGCTGGTACGGGCGGATGCGGTACCCGTCGAACACCTTCCCGGCGGGGTAGATGGGGTACCCCGTGACGACGTGAACGTCGTGCCCACGATCACGCAGGGCTCGCGCGATCGTGCCCGGCCCGGCAGCTGCACCGCCCTCCGGGTCATACCAGTGGCTGATCATTCCGATCTTCATGCGGTCTCCTTCGATCCACGGCCCGCGTCGGGACGCGGTCGAGCACTGCGCAGGGCGAAGGGAGCCACGACGTATGCGCCCGCAGCGCCCGCCATGCCGGCCATTCCCGCTGGGTTCCCCACACGCGCCGACGCTGCCGCCGTGATCGCAGCGAAGGCGTGCGCGGCGCTGGCACGTGCGTGGGTCAATCCGACGTGGTCGACGAGGTGCTGGTAGGCGTGTTCCCGATGGGCCTCCGTCAGCGGTTCTCCTGCGCGCGCCCGACGAATGATGGCTTGAGCAGTATCGGTCACGTAGGGCAACAGCGGAGCAGCCGTGGCCATGGCGGCACGCCAACGGGTTGCGGAGGCGCGGCCCTCGCCCCCGCGCGCAGCCGCGACGATCCCGACCGTGAACAGTCCGCCGAACAGGTACGAGCCGGCGTCGCCGAGAAAAACCTTGGCGGTTGGCGCGTTCCACGGGAGGAAACCCAGCCCGGAGCCTGCGGTGACCGCACCGAGTACCGCGAGGGTCACGTCTTGCTCGGCCTGCGCCACGAGGTAGGCGTTCACGCCCCAGACAGCAGCCGTCGAACCGGTGATGCCGTTGATGCCGTCCATGAAGTTGACGACATTGACGAGCCCGGGCATGGCCACGATGGCCGCAGCAGCAACCAGCGGAGGGAGGTCGGCCGTGGCTGTGACGGCCCCGGCCAGTGCCTGAGCCGCAAGCCGGGGGAGAGGCGGCAGCCCACCGGTGTGGTCGTCGGCGTACCCGACCGCTGCCATCGCCAGCGGCGCTGCCACGAGGGCGGCGGGCAAACGGCGGCGCGCCGTCGGTTCCGTCAGCTCGACGGCTGCCACCCCGACCGCTGCGCCGCACACGCAGGCGATGCCGCCACCACGTGGGATCGGCGTGGTGTGGCTCGAACGGTGGTTCGGAATGTCGAGCGTTCCTGCTCGCAGCATCACGCGGCGGACCAGAGGGGCTGCGGTGAAAGTCGTGAAAGCGGCGGCTGTTCCGGCCTTCAGCGCGACGCGCGCGACGGGGGAGGCGTGCATCAGATGTTCTCCCCACCATGGTGATCGGCGACGGAATCGGGGGAGAGGATCGGCCCCTCCGCGGTGATGTCGATGTCCTTGCTCGGGTCGTGGTCGCGATGGCCGCCGGAGTGCTCGACCATCCAGGCGAGTGCGTCGGCGTCCGTTTCGAAGTACTGCGCGCGCACGAGCTGCGGGTCGATCGCCGGCACGCCGACGTGCGAGACGAGCGGGTGCTCGGAGGTCTTGATCTCCTCGCCGGGCGTGAACAACTGCTCCGAGAGCTTCTCACCCGGGCGCAGCCCCGTGTACTGGATCTCGATGTCGTGCTTGCCCGCCATTTCGATGAGCGTGCGCGCCACGTCGACGATCTTCACCGGCTTGCCCATGGCGAGCACCATGACCTCGCCGTCCGTGCCGATCGCCGACGCCTGCAGCACGAGCTGACACGCCTCGGGGATGAGCATGAAGAACCGCTCGACGTCCGGGTGCGTCACCGTCACCGGGCCACCGCGCTCGATCTGCGCCGTGAACGCCGTGATGACCGAGCCGCGCGAGCCGAGCACGTTGCCGAAACGCACACTGACGTACGTGGCGTCACCGGCGCTCGCAAACGACGCCGTGAGGCGCTCCGCGAGACGCTTCGAGTACCCGAGCACCGACGACGGCCAGGCCGCCTTGTCGGTCGAGACGTTGACGAACGTCTCGACGCCGACGGCCTGCGCCGCCTCGAGCACGTTGAGGGTGCCGAGGACGTTCGTCTTCCACGCCTCGATCGGAAACTGCTCGAGCAACGTCAGGTGCTTGAGCGCCGCGGCGTGGAACACGACCTGCGGCTGCTCCCGCTCGAACACCGTCGCGAGCGATTGAGAGTCACGGATGTCGCACAGCGCGAGCGTGCCGTCGTCGAGCAGCGCCCGACCCGTCATCGACATCTGTGCGGCGTGCATCGCAGACTCGTCCCGATCGAGCAGGACGAGCTTGGCCGGGCCGTACTTGTCGAGCTGACGGCACAGCTCCGAACCGATCGAACCGCCCGCACCCGTCACGAGCACACGCTTGCCCGCGATCGACTGACGAATCGCCGTCTGATCCAACTCGATCCGCTGACGCCCGAGCAGGTCCTCGAGGTTGAGCTGACGCAGATCCGCACCCCGTGGGGAGTGGAACATCTCGTTGAGCGGCGGCATGATCAGCACGTCGAGACCGGCCTGGCGGGCGCGCTCGGTGACGTCACGCACGTCCTCGCCCTGCATCGTGGACGCCGCGATGATGAGCGCGCTCGCGTTGGTGCGCTCCGCCTCGCGCGCGATGGCCTCACGCGTGCCGGTGACGCGCAGACCGTCGACGTTCAAGCGGCGCTTGCCCGGGTCGTCGTCGAGGAGCGCGGCGGGTACGTACCGCGTGCCCTCCGAGGTGTCCCGGTGCAAACCGCGCACGAGCTGGCGCCCGCTGTGGCCGGCGCCGAAGACGATGGCCTGCACGTCCTGCTCACGCGAGACGCGCCGCCCCCAGCGCCACGAGCGCACGAGGAAGCGCAGCGTGAACATGCCGAGCAGCGCGAACATCTGCGCCGTGAACGGCATGCTCCGCGGCACGTGTGGCACCCCGAACGCCAGACGCAGCACGGCGAGCACCAGCCCCGTCGCCACCGCCGCTTTGGCGATGTCGGCGGTCTCCTCGAACGAACCGCGCACGTGCCCGATGCGATAGGGGCCGAGGACGAAACCGATGACGGCGTACAACCCGACCGCGAGCAACGCGAACATGGCGATCTCGACGGACGCCGAATCGGAGATGTCGAGGTCGAAGCGCACCCATGCCGCGGCGTAGGCGGCGCACAGGACGAGCACGAGGTCGGTCGCGAACCAGCCGTAACGAACGGCGCGATCACGTTCCCTCAGAGGCAGTCGGGTTGATCCCCCCGGCGCAGACATCGCCTCAGTTGCCCTTTCTCGAGCGGCGGCTCGTCAGGGTGCGGCCCTTGTCGTCGTCGGCGGCGGTGGAGGGGGAGTAGTCGTAGCGGTAGTCGTAGTAGTTGCCGCGCGGGCCCCGCTCGACACGGTTGAGCACGACACCGAGCACCTTCGCGTCGACGGCGTCGAGGTGGTCGAGCGCGTCGAGGAATTGGTCGCGCTTGACGATTCCGGCGCCCGCGATGACCAGCGTGCCGTCCGTGACGCGCGAGAGGACGGCGGCGTCGGTGACGGGCAGCAACGGCGGCGCGTCGATGATGACGTAGTCGAAACGCCCACGCAGATCCTCGAGCATCGCGCGCATCGGCTCACTGCCGAGCAGCTCGCTCGGGTTCGGCGGTGTCGCACCCGAGCCGAGCACCATGAGACGGCGCTCGCCGAAGCGCTGCACCACATCACGCACGGCGACACGGCCGATGAGTACGTCGGTGAGGCCGACGCCACCCTCGAGACCCATGTAGCTGAGCAGCCGCGGACGACGCAGGTCACCCTCGATGAGGCAGATGCTCGCACCCGACTCGGCGAGCGCGAGAGCGAGGTTCGCCGCCGTCGTCGTCTTGCCCTCTCCGGGCAGCGACGAGGTGACGGTGATGACGCGCGGGTGCTCCGTCGCGTCGACGAATTGCAGGTTGGTGCGCAGCGAGCGGAACGCCTCCGCGCGCGTCGAGTGCGGGTCGTCGGCGACGATGAGCGGGTGGGCACTCGCGTCCTTGTCGAAGGGCACGGCGCCGAGGACGGTGACGTCGTCAGCGGCCTGGAGGACGTCGTCCTTCGTGCGCAGCTTGGTGTCGAGACGCTCACGCAGCAGCGCGAGCGCGGTGCCGGCGAGCAGGCCGAGCAGGCCCGCGAGGACGAGGTTCGTCGGCCAGCTCGGGCCGACCTTCGTGCTCGTGGTCGCCTGCTGCACGAGCGTCACCTTGACGGGGCTCGGCTTGTCCTTCGAGACGCTCTCGAGCTCGTCGACGGCCTTGGGGAACTGCTCGCCGAGCGCATGCGCGATGGCGTGCGCGCGCTTCGGGCTCGTGTCGACGACGCTCGTGTTGATGATGACGGTGTCCGGCGCGGCCTGCGCCGTCACCTTCGGCTCGATCGCCGTCGCGCCGCCGGGCATCTTGACCTCGTCTGCGACGGGCTGGAGCACCTTCGGCGTCTTCATGAGCTGGGTGTAGCTCTTGACGCGATCCTGCGTGAACGTGTTGCCCTGCGCGAGCTGCGAGTTGTTCGACGCATCCGCGGTCGAGACGAAGAAGCGCACCGACGAGCTGTACGTCTTGTGCGTGAAGAGAGTGAGGAGCACGGCGAGGGAGAGTGCGATGAGCACGCAGCCGGCAATGATGCGCCAGCGCTTCATGATGGCGCGCATGTACGACTGAAGATCCACCCAGTGCCTCCTGATGTGTTCGCGCATGGCGCGCGAGTGTCATTGAGACCTTACGGACTGTCCTCGAACCGCACCAAAGTCTGTATCTAGGACAACTGACCTGATTCAACGGCAGCGGCGCGGCGCTAATTCGACCTCACCCTTGAGTGTGCCTCGCTGCCGGTCATGAGGATTTCCAAGGGTTTTCGCAGTGTGCGCCCAGCATTTGTCGCCGGCGCGGAGGGGGGTGCGGGGGCGGGTGTCGTCGCCTACCCGCAGGTATGGTGACGAACGTCACATCGTGTCGCTGTTGTGCGATGCCCCGTCGCGGCTCGCAGGCGCTGCGCGCGCCGTGACGACGTTGCGGGGAGCCGGTGGGATGGCGATAGCCTGAGCGCAGCGAACATTCGTCGCACCAACTGATCGAAGGAGCCAGCACAGGCCATGGAGAAGATCAAGGTCAAGAACCCCATCGTCGAACTCGACGGTGACGAGATGACGCGCATCATCTGGCAGTTCATCAAGGACCGCCTGATCCACCCCTACCTCGACGTCGACCTCAAGTACTACGACCTCGGCATCGAGAACCGTGACGCGACGGACGACCAGGTCACCGTCGACGCGGCGAACGCGATCAAGGAGTACGGCGTCGGCGTCAAGTGCGCGACGATCACGCCGGACGAGGCGCGCGTCGAGGAGTTCGGCCTCAAGGAGATGTGGAAGAGCCCCAACGGCACCATCCGCAACATCCTCGGTGGCGTGATCTTCCGCGAGCCGATCATCATCAGCAACGTGCCGCGTCTCGTGCCGGGCTGGACGAAGCCGATCATCGTCGGCCGTCACGCGCACGGCGACCAGTACAAGGCGCAGAACTTCAAGGTGCCCGGTGCGGGCACCGTCGAGATCTCCTACACCCCGGCCGACGGTGGCGAGAAGCAGGTCTACGAGGTCGCCGAGTTCCCCGAGTCCGGCGGCGTCGCGATGGGCATGTACAACTACAACAAGTCGATCGAGGACTTCGCTCGCGCGTCGTTCAACTACGGCCTCGAGCGCAACATGCCCGTCTACCTGTCCACGAAGAACACCATCCTCAAGGCGTACGACGGCGCGTTCAAGGACATCTTCCAGGACGTCTTCGACCGCGAGTTCAAGGCCGAGTTCGACAAGCGCGGCCTCACGTACGAGCACCGCCTCATCGACGACATGGTCGCCTCTGCGCTCAAGTGGGAGGGCGGCTACGTCTGGGCGTGCAAGAACTACGACGGTGATGTGCAGTCCGACATCGTCGCGCAGGGCTTCGGCTCGCTCGGCCTCATGACGTCCGTGCTCATGACGCCCGACGGCAAGACGGTCGAGGCGGAGGCCGCGCACGGCACCGTCACGCGTCACTACCGTCAGCACCAGCAGGGCAAGGAGACGTCGACGAACCCGATCGCGTCGATCTTCGCCTGGACGCGCGGCATCGCCAAGCGTGGCGAGCTCGACGGCACACCCGAGGTGACGAAGTTCGCCGAGACCCTCGAGCGCGTCTGCGTGCAGACGGTCGAGGAGGGCAAGATGACGAAGGACCTCGCGCTGCTCATCAGCAAGGACCAGCCGTACCTCAACACGCAGGACTTCCTCGCCGCCATCGACGAGAACCTCAGCAAGGCCATGGCTGCCTGATCACAGCGGTCTCGCCGGTGACGCCCTCCGTCGCGTGTTCAAGGACACGTGACGGGGGGCGTCATGTTCTGACGCCCGTCATGCCGGGGCGTTAGAGTGGCACGGAGCAACGGGTCACGACGAAGGGCGCCATGCGCATTCTCATCACCGGCGGGGCCGGATTCATCGGTCAACATGTCGCCGTCATGCTGGCCTCGGAGCATGAACTGGTCGCCGTCGACAGTTTGAATGCCCAGGTGCACCAGCATGCAGAAGCTGCCGTGCAGCGCTTTCCGGGGCAAGTCGTCATCGCAGACGTCAGTCAGGCAAGCACGTGGGACGCATTGCCGGGGTTCGATGTCGTCGTTCATCTGGCTGCTGAAACCGGTACGGCACAATCCATGTACGAGGCCGGGCGCTATAGGGCTGTCAACGTGGAGGGGACGCGGCTCGCGGCTGCTGCGGCGGCTTCTTGGGGTGCCGCTCTCGTCGCACTGTCGTCCCGAGCCGTCTACGGCGAGGGACGGTACGAGTGCCGGCGCCACGGCACTCGGTTCGGGGCGCGTTGCTGTCCCCAGGCAGAGGCCGCGCCGTCCCGGGAGGAGGACCCGCACCGCCCTGTTTCCGTCTACGGAGAAACCAAGTCCGAGGCGGAGGCCATCCTCGCGGAGTACGCTGCCGCGATCCCGGTCACTGTTCTACGGCCGCAGAACGTGGTGGGCTTCGGACAGGCACTCCACAATCCCTATACGGGGGTTCTGGCAGCTTTTCTCGCGCGCCTCCGCGAGGGTCGACCGTTGTCGGTCTATGGCGATGGCTCTGCGACGAGGGATTTCGTGCACGTCGACGATGTTGCGCGTCTGATCACCTGGTGCATCGATCACCCGGGTCGACTCGGGAGCCTGCGGGTTCTCAACTGTGGCACCGGTGAGCGTACGTCGTTGACCGACCTGGCGCGGTTTGCTGCTGCTGCGGCCCCGGTCGCGAGTGCGCCGGTGGAGTATGTGGATGTCGGCCGGGCCGGGGACATCGAGCACGCCGTTGCCTCTCTGGAGGGTCTCCGTTCCGCAGGCGCGCCATTGCCCCTGATGAGCAGTGAGCAGGCCGTGGCCGACTTCATTGGTCGATCGTGGGGCTTGCCCGGCGCCGATTCGGAGGCATGGGACGTCGCCCTGCGCGAATTACGGCAGAGAGGTCTGACGAGCTGAGTTCGCCGCGAGGGCAAGGCAAGTTGGCGCTACGCGCCTGTGTGTTGGAACGTGCAAGGCCAGGATAGGGGATGACGAATGGACACGATGACGGCAAACTGCGTCGAGGTCCCTCAGACAGTCCGTGTCCGGCTGCTGCATGCTTATGTACAGCTCATCGCTGACGAGGTCGGTTGCGACCTTCTCCACGTCAAAGGCCCAGCAGTGGATCTCCGCCTGCAGCGGGCGGCGCGGCACAGCGTTGACGTGGACGTCCTCGTTCGCCCCCAGCACGTGCTTGCCTTTGTCGAGGCGCTCCGGGCGCGAGGTTGGCGCGAGATCACAGGTTTCGACGAAGGCTCCGCTTTCGGTCACGCGATGAACCTCCGCCACGAGCTCGGCCTTCTGGATGTACATCGCTGGTGGCCCGGGTTCGATGTCGAGCCCGCGACGGCCTTCGAAGCCATGTGGGGACAGCGCACAACCCGGACCCTCGCCGGGGTGGCCTGTGATGTGCCGTCGCTGAACGATCAGCGACTGGTGCTGCTTCTTCACTTCGCGCGTAGCGGCGGCCACCGGATCGAGGACCTCGAGGCTGCCTGGGGCGGGGCTGAGGAGGGGAGCCGCGCCGCAGTGGTACGGCGCGCCGACGAGATGGAGGCTCGGCTGGCGCTGGCTGCCGCCGTCGGTGGTCTCGAGGAATTCCGTGGGCTGCCTGCCTACGCGTTGTGGAAGTACTTCTCCAGCGGGCAAGGATCACGTCTGGACGAGTGGGGCGGGCGTTTCCGGGCGGCACGCGGGCCACTGGCGAAGGGGCGGGTCTTCCGTGCATTCTTCATGGTCAACAAGGGCCTCTTGAGCGACGAGCTGGGCCACCCTCCCACGCGCCGTGAATATGTGCACGCTTTCCGGCAGCGATTCGTCACGGCCCTCGGTGATGTGCTTCACCGGCTTGAAACGCGGCTGCGTACGAGGGCCGAGCGATGACTCGCCGTGAAGAAACCCAGGGCCGATGGGCCATCCCTGAGGACATCGCTGTGGAGACGGACCCCGATGATCGATCTGCGGTGTGGGTGCTCAGGGCGTCTCGAGGAGTCATCGTGCGGTTGCCGCAGGTAGGGTTGCTGGTCTGGCGGGCGTCCCCGCGGGTCTCCGACACGGAGGGGCTCGTGGCGCTCTTGGCTGCTGAGCACGGATGGCCGTCCGACGAGATCGCGCAGCCCGTGCAGAACTTCGTGATGTCCTTGGTCGATCACGGCCTGCTGGAGGAGAGGTCGGGCCATGAATCGAACTGAGGGGATGGCTCCCGAGTGGCAGCACCTGCTCGGCGCTGAGACCCGCCGAAGTGCGTCTGTGCCTGAATCCCGTAACGTCAAGGCCGCAACGGAAGGACCGCACGCCTCGACGCGCGTGGAAAAGGTCGGGCAGGCCGTCGCCGGCTTCTGGGGGCCGGTGGTTCTCCTGGACCTCGTCATGGGTTTCTCGCTGATGTTCGTCACCACCGCCCTGCCTGGGGGTCTTGTGGGCGGTCTTGCAACGGGTGTCGTGATGGTGGCCGTCAGTGCCTGCCGGCGAGCGAAGCTGACCGTACCGGGCGGTGGTCTCCTGGTCATCGCCTTCCTGGCACTCATGGCCTTCCTCGTCCTGGTTTCCGTCTTCCACGGCATGCCGTGGCAGCAGCGCCTCCTGAAGTTCTTCATTCTCTTCGCCGTGTGCGTTGTCATCGCAACCGGGCGGATCGACATTCGGTCGTTCATCATCGGAGCATGCATGAGCGCATGTGCCAACGTCCTTCTGTTCTATGCCGGGCTGACGGAGAATAATTACCCGCCATATCTGACCGGTTTCTATGGGGACAAGAACGTTGCAGGGATGTACTACGCGATATGGGGGATCCTCGGGCTTGCGGTTCTGTCCCCGCGTTGGCGCATACCGTGGTTCTTCCTCTCGACGTGGTTCGTCTTTCTCACCGGATCGCGAACCGCGCTCGGAGGTATCGTGCTGGCCGCCCTGTGGGTCCTGCTCCGCAACCGGATCGGTGTGGCCTATCGAATCGCCCTCGCGGCGATCGGGTATGCGGTTCTCGTCTTCTCGATCAACAACTATGCCTCCAGTTCCGCGTTCGGTGACCGAACAGGCACCGATTGGTACAGGGCGCAGATCGATCAGGCGATGGAAATCAAAGCATCCCTGACGCCGTGGACGGGCCTCGGTCTCAATCAGGGGTTCGTGGTGATCGGTGATCGACGGCAATGGTTCCATGATTCGTATCTGCAGGCTTTCGTCGAGGGCGGTCATGTTTTTCTCTGGTCAACCGTTCTGGCCTTCGTCCTCCTCGGCCTGGGATTGCTCGATCGACGACTGCATGTCTCATGGGAGATGCTCACAGCAGAGGCGACGGTCATCGTCGTGCTCGTCTGCGCGTGGAAACTGGGAGAGGTGTTCATGACGGTGGGTGCCTTCATCGTGCTCGGAATCTGCATCGCTTACCGTCTCGGCAAACCCGCCGCCGCGTCGAATCTTGCGTGGCGGGCCGCAGAGATCGCCCCGCCACGCGCATCCAACGCGGCGCCGCTGCATCGCGGCGCTCCAGTCGGCGCCTCGCGATCGGAGGTCCAGGCGTGAAGATGACACGAACATTGATCGAGAAGACCCCAGGTGTTCGCTATCGGCGGGCCCAACTCCTGATCCCTTTGTATCGACGGGCCTTCGCGCACTTCGGGTCGAGCAGCGTGCTGGTTTCGCCTCTCATGATCCAGGGGACCGACAGGATCAGCGTCGCGGATCGGGTCATCATTCGAGACGGCGCTTGGCTGGCGGCGGAAGGCCCCGCGGGGCACCTTGCCATCGGTGCGGACACCTACATCGGCCATCGCGTACACCTGCACTCGATCGACCCGGTGAGCATCGGTCGCGGTTGTGTCTTCGCGGACAACGTCATGGTGACGTCGACCGACCATGCCCGAGGAGGCTCACGGCATGAGGTCCGCGGCACCGGGCCCGTCCTCATCGAGGACGACGTCTTCATCGGCCAGAACGCCGTGGTGCTCGGAGGAGTAGCCATCGGCAGAGGGGCGACTGTTGCAGCCGGCGCCGTCGTCGTCAAGGATGTGGCGCCGGGCGCCGTCGTGGGCGGCGTTCCTGCGCGCGTGATGGGAGGTGAAGCGTGACGCGCTCGCGGTCACTGCTCATCATCTCTCCTTCATTCCACGGCTATTACGCAGCCATCGGGCGGGCGTTCGGTGAGTTGGGGTACGAGGTGCTCACCCATTGCTACGACGTCGCCGCGTCGCCCGCTGAGAAGCTCTGGAACAAGACCGCACACGAACTAGCCGGCAAACTTCGAGGTGACGGAGGGCATCTGTCCGGCGCCACGGTCTCGCGCCGCGCCATGGCCCGGGTTCGCGAAGTGTCTCCAGACTTCGTCCTCGTCATTCGCGGGGATGTTCTGACAGAAGAGTTCTGGGCCCTCGCCGCCGAGAACGACCGGCTCGTCGGAGTGTGGATGTATGACGAGATCCGCCGTACCAATTTTGACGCGGACCTCGTCGGGCGGTATGCCCAGTTGGCGACGTACAGCGCCCAGGACGCTGCAACGCTCCGGGCGGCTGGTCATCGTATCGCGCAGGTGCCTTTGGGTTTCGATGCATCGAGCGTCATCGACAACACAACTGCGGGCGCCGGGCTCGTGAGTTTCGTCGGTGCGCCCTTGCCCAAGAGAGAGCATGCGCTCGCGGCGCTTGTCTCTGCAGGTGTCCCCGTTCAGGCCTGGGGGCGGGGCTGGTCGGATCACGTGTTCGACCGCGCGCGCACGTGGCGTGTGCGCTCACTCGGCATCCCGGCCAGACGCGACGTGGCCGGCCCGTCCGCGCACGCCATCATGCGGAACGGCAGGGCCACCTTGAACATCCACGGGGATCAGGACGGCTTCACGATGAGAACGTTCGAGGCCGCCGGGGTGGGTGCGGTGCAGATCATTGATCGTGCCGACGTGGCGGATTTCTACG
Source organism: Dermacoccus sp. NHGro5 (assembly GCF_017565385.1). Lineage (NCBI taxonomy): Bacteria > Bacillati > Actinomycetota > Actinomycetes > Micrococcales > Dermacoccaceae > Dermacoccus > Dermacoccus sp. NHGro5. The sequence goes on from NZ_JAGEKQ010000013.1 coordinate 68,034, forward strand.
ATCCAGGCGAAGAGATCCTCGTGTACGACGGCCACGAGGAGCTCGTGGACCTGTGCCGACACGCGGTGGCGCGTCCGCAGGACTTCATGATGCTGCGCGAGAGGGCACGTCGACGTACTCTCGCCCAACACACCTTCACGCACCGCGCGGACGCTCTATTGGAGGCGTGGTCGTGAGTGACAGGGGCCGAGCGGTCGTCCTCGCCCCGATGCTTGCCGCGCGCGGCGGCGCCGAGCGCGTAGCGCTCGTCGCAGCTGAAACGCTCAAGGCAGCCGGTTACGACACGGTGATCGTGGCTCCCGGCCAGGTTGATGACCTCGGGGCTTACGCCGATTACTTCGGGATCGACCTCGACGGCGTTGCGTACGAGGAACTTCCCAGCGTCGGGAGGATGGGACGCTTCGAGGCGCTGCGAACGGTGATCGAAGAGTTAGTCTGGGCCCGCATCGTGCGCTCGATGCAGCCGGACGTCTTTCTCACGTGCATGTACGGCGCGACTCTGCCGGGACTCGCCGAGCGCAGTCTGTATTACATCCACTTCCCGCACCAGTTGACGACGCCCGGACTCACGGGTCTTCGTGCACGTTACGTCTCCTGGACGCAGTACGCGCGCCGCCTGCAGAATCGGGGGAGCGACTTTCGAGCCACCTACACGTCATTCCTTGCCAACTCACGGTTCACCGCCTCTCACGCGCGACAGCGTTGGGGTGTCGACCCCTACGTCCTCTACCCGCCCTGTTGCGGCGTCGGGGCAGGACGGGTTTGGCGGCAGCCTTCGATCCTCGCAGTCGGAAGATTTCAGGACCGGCAGCCGGGTCACCCGTACAAGAACCAGGAAGCCCTCATCGTGGCCTTCCGCGCAATGGCGGACCTGCACGCAGAAGGCTGGCAATTGCATCTGGCTGGGAGTGTTGGTTCAGAGGCAGAGCTGGCCAGGCTGCGTGAGATGTCCGTTGGCCTGCCCGTCGCGTTTCATCCCAATGCCTCTCTTGAAGAACTGCACACGCTTTATCGCGAGTCGTCGGTGTACTGGCACGCACAGGGTTTCGGAGAGTCACACCTCATGGCACCGCAGTCACAGGAGCACTTCGGCATCACGACCGTGGAAGCCATGTCCGCGGGAGCTATCGCCATGGTGTATGACACCGCGGGCCCGGCAGAAGTCGTCGCAGACGCGCCAGGAACGGTGCGATGGACGAGCTTGGAGGAGTTGCGGCTGGCTACACGCAATATTGCCCGCGCCGATCCGACAGACTTGGCCAGCTTGCGTCGAGCCGCGCAGCGGCGAGCAGCAGAATTCTCCGAGGCCGCGTTCGCGACACGCCTCCTGACCCTCGTCGAAACCGGGAGTCCTCGTTCATGACTACTTCTGTTGAACCGGAGACCTCCTGGGTGCGCGAGTTGCGCTACCTAGTCTCCAGCTTTCCACGCGGCACCCGCGCACAGCTCGGCTTGTACGCTGCACTGCAGTTCGTGGTCTCATTGCTCGATCTCGCCGGCTTGGCAGTCGTCCTGCCCGTCATGCAGGTGCTTTCCGGGGCGAGCCTCGAGGCCGGTTACCTCGGGGTCATCCATCGCCTTGCGGGCACGCCTGAGCGTGGCCCTTTCGCCGTGATGCTTTGCGTCGCCATGGTGCTGGCTTTCTTGACAAAGAGCATCTTTGCCCTCGCGGTCGCGCGCTGGTCCTTCGACTTCGTGGCCCGTCTCCAAGTCCTGACAGCGACCAGGCTGCTGCACAGCTACTTGAGCGACAGCTATCTCGTGCAACGACGACGGGATGTCGGCGCGGTCGTCCGTACGGTGGGTGCCGCGGTGCAGGCCGCCCACGCCAACGTTCTGGGAGGCGTGCTCGGGGTGTTCGGGCAGCTCCTGTCAATCAGTCTCATTGCCGGTTTCCTCTTCGCCGTGGCCCCTGGCGCGACCCTGGGCGTCATCGTGTACTCCCTCGTGGCGGTCGCGCTGGTCCAGCGATTCTTGGCGCCGAGGAATCGAAGGGCGGGTATCGCTGCGCAAGAGGCCGCGGGGCAGATGAGCCATGCGTTGCTCGAAGCGATCTATGGGGCCCGCGAAGTGCGAATGCACAAGGCTGAGCAGCACTTTCTCGTGACGTACAGTGATGCGGCCACACGTAATGCCGCCGCGTCTCGGGACGCCAACTTCTATGCCCAGGCTCCCAAGTATGTCCTCGAATTCGTCACGATTCTCGGGATCGCGGTTCTGCTGTGTTCGAGCGCGCTGAGCGGCGGGGCGGACAACACAATGCCCACCATCACCCTCTTCGTCGCGGCCGCCGTGAAGTTGCTGCCGTCGTTGACAGCGCTCACCGCCACGCTGGGAAACATCCGATTCGGCATCGAGGGCCTCCATGTCACGACGAAAGCTTTGCGGGGACTGAGCGAAGCCCCCCGCAAGGGGGCCGCCCGAGCTGGACGAGCCCAGAAGGACCCGCACCTGGGCCACGCGGCGACTGCGATGGGATCCGGCGACCTCGTCGTCGACGACGTGCGGTTCCGTTACCCGGATGGGGTCGACGACGTGTTGCAGGGCGTGTCATTCGTGGTTCCCGAGGGATCGTCACTTGCTGTTTGCGGCTTGTCCGGCTCCGGCAAGACAACCCTCATCGACATTGTCCTCGGGCTAATCCAACCTACCTATGGCCAGGTGTCGTTCGATGGGCTCGACATCGTCGCCGATCATGCACAATGGCTTGACAAGGTCGCTTACGTTCCGCAGGACGTCTACCTGCTGGCCGCGACGTTGTGGGAGAACGTGGCGTTCGGAGCCGACGAAGAGTCTGCCGACCGTAGGGCTGTTGAAGCGGCCCTTCGCCTGGCACAACTCGGTGAGCTTGTTGATTCCCTGCCGGGGGGTATCGACGCGATCGTCGGCTTTCAAGGAACCCAATTGTCGGGTGGGCAGAAGCAACGCGTCGGTATCGCGCGGGCACTGTATCGTCGCCCGCAGGTCCTCGTTCTCGACGAGGCCACGTCAGCTCTGGACAACGAGACAGAGGACAAGATCAGCGCAGTCATTCGTGGCCTACACGGAAGCATCACGGTGATTCTCGTGGCCCACCGGCTTTCGACCGTCAAGCATGCCGATTGTGTGATCTACCTGGAGGATGGCCGCGTAGTCGGGTCCGGCACCTTTGCGAAACTACAAACCCAGAGCCCCGCGTTCGCACGCTTGGTGCGTCTCGGTCGACTCGAGGAGGGATGAAGCGAATGGCTGACAACCTCGGAGTCACGGTCGTCGTCGTGTGCTATAATCACGAGCGGTTCGTAGAAGAATTGCTCGATTCGATCCTCGTCCAGACGCGTGCGCCGGAGCGCGTGCTCATCATCGACGATGCATCCGGCGACAGTTCTGTGGCGCGGATTGTATCCTGGCTCTCCCGCCATCCAGAGGCCGGATATGAGCTTGTCGTGCACCCTCAGAACATCGGGTTGTGCCGTGGTCTGAATGAAGCGCTGGAGACGATCACCACACCGTTCTACACGTACGTCTCGGCAGATGATCGGATGATTCCTGAACGGTTGGAGTCGCTCATAGATCGCTGGGTGGGGGATGGGCACCGTGCCGTTGCTGTCTATTCGAACGCCCGGCGGATCGACGAGGAAGGCCAGGTGCTGCAGCCGGACTACCGCACGCTGCACGAGTGGCCCTCAGGCCCAGGGGCACTCGAAGGCAACATCCACACGCGTCTGCTGCATCAGTGCTGGTTACCCGCAGCCTCGGTCCTGGTAGCGACCGAGGCCGTTCGGGCCGTAGGGGGATACGACGAGCGATGGTTCTTCGAGGACTATGACCTGTGGCTACGTCTTGCGGCTCATGGGCGCATCATCTGTGTCGATGAACCGCTCGTGGATTTCCGTGAGGTATCGACGTCGCTCGGGACCACTCGTTTCCGAGACGATGACGCGGGGTTTCTCGCCGCTCGCGTCGGGATACTGCTCAAACAGGTGGGGGTCTCGGATGAGGGGGATGCCTATATTCGGACCGCCATGCCGCCCCTGGCCATCCGGCTGTGGCGAACAGGGGAATACCGTGACCTGGTTGTCGAGGCGCTGCGCGCTGCCACGCAAGAGCGTCCTGCGCTTGGCCTAGGCGTTCGTCTCGCTCTCGCCCGCGTAGGAGTAACGCGTGAGCCAGGGGCAGTTCGCGCCTTGGCCTGTTTGGTCCGTGAGACCCGAGACAGGTGCCGGCGACTCGTCCAGACCCCGCTCTCTGCCGTGATCTCACGAGGTCATGCACCCGCTATGCAGCGCCGTGTCGCGGCCGCTCACGGCGTGCGACGGGTGGCTGTGCTGGCGATCGGAGATCCTCGTGACCCAGGATTGTGGTCGGGCACGCCCAGCAACCTCGTGCAGGGGCTTGAAGAGGCCGGCGTCGATGTGATCACCGTGGACTGCTCCCCGGTCGGCTGGCGCTTCGTCAGACGGGCGGTACAGCTGGCCTGGGGGGTTCCTGGACTCGCGAAGCGGGGGAGGCGAACAGCCATGCGGCGTGCCCTGGCCGGATCCACGCAGTCGATGACGCATCTGCGGCTCGTCAGCTGGACGGCGGCGCGGCGTCTACGGACCGTAGGCCCAGTCGACGGCGTCCTGCAGATGGGCACCGGTTACAGCGTCCGACACCCCCGCACGGCCTCCTACGAAGACATGACCATTCCACAGGCGCTCCAGTGGCCGTCCCGTTTCTGGGGGACCGTTCCCCAGCGCACGACAGTCGCGCGCAGCCGTCATCAGGTTGAATCGTACGCGGCGAATCATGCCGCACTGTTCTCGACGGGGTGGGCGGCCGATTCTGCAGTGAACGACTGTCATTGCCCTTCCGAGAAGGCTCGCGCGGTGGGTATCAGCGCCAATTTCGAGGTCGAGCCGTCGCACCACAAACAATGGTCTCCCCCGAGATTCCTCTTTCCGGCCAGGGAGTGGATCGGAAAGGGAGGTCCTCAGGTGGCGAAGGCTTTCTCGGACGTCCGTCGAGAGTTTCCCGAGGCAGAGTTGCACCTGGTAGGTCAGCATCCGCAGGTCGAGTTTCCGGGGGTGATCTGCCACGGCTGGAAGGACCTTCGGGATCCAGGCGACCGCGCCGACATGGAGGACTTGTGGCGCCGCGCCACCTGTTGTATCGCACTGGCTGACTGTGAACCAGCAGGCATCATCTTCGTCGAAGCCATGCAGGCAGGGGTTCCCAGCATCGGCCCTGCCGTGGGAGGGCCCGGATGGCTTCTGGGAGACACGGGCATCACGGTTGACCGTGACGACCATGCGGCGCTGGTGGCCGCGATGAAGACAGCAGCAGACCCCGAATCGGCTCGTGAGCGGAGTGGTGCGGCCAGGCATAGGGCGAGTGAATTCACACGCGCGGCTGTTGCTCGTCGGATCATGGCAGCGATCGATGAATGACCTCCCGGGGTGGGAAATTTGCTTGTCGACGACGCTGTGAGGCTGACGCCCATCAAGGACCGGAAACTGTGACACCGCCCCGCTCAGGCTTCGCGGCGGGGCGAGGGAACACCGGGGGACGCGCACGGGTGCGTTGATTCGGGACGGGCCTGCGCCGTGGAGGACTCTTCAGAGGGGGCTGGTGGGTCCATGGGAAATAGGGTGTCGAATAGTGCGAGCCAGCGTGCTGCGATGGTCGACGCATCGTACGACCGGGAGCGAGTCAGCGCGCGGTCAGCCCGGCGAGCCCGTTCTTCATCGTTGGTCATGGCGGCTCTGAGCGCCTCGACGTAGGCAGTTTCGTCGCTGGCAGGGACGAGGTACCCAGCCCCGTCCTCCAGCTGCGACCGCACACCCTCAGAGCAATCGAACGCGATCGAAGGGATCCCTGAGCACGCCGCCTCCAAGATCGTCATGCCGAAGCCTTCGAGGCTTGACGTCAGGAGATTCAACGACGCGTCTGACAGCGCGGTGGCTGAATCGTCGACGACACCGGCCAACTCGATCCGCGTATGCATGCCAGAGTGCTCGATCTCGTCGGCAACCTGGGGGCGCTCGACCCCGTCGCCGTAGATGGCCAACGACCACCCATCCGCCTCGGGCACGGTGATCGCCGCGGCGAAGAGACGCACCATGAGAGGGGTCTGCTTTTCGTGCGACAAGCGTGCCAATGCCACCGCTCTCTTCGTCGATTGCGTGGAGAGAGTGCGGCCCTCTGGTGCCGGGTTGGGGATTGCGACGCACGGCACGTCGAGCAGCGAGCCGAAGGAGGCTGCGTCCTCATCGGAGAGCGCGACGAAGGCATCACAGTCAGCGAAGTGTTTCGGAAGAGCCTCCCGGAGCCATGGCTCGTCGTCGAGACTTGCGAACGACGAATGGTGCTGCCCGACGAACAGTGGGCCGGTCGGGGATCGCTCAAAACCGGACTCGTCGACCATCATCTTGCCGAGGACGTGGGTGTAGATGACGACGCTGTTGGCGGGCAACGTGGCCATGGTGCGTCGCAGAGCAGAGAGTCGGCGCCACCGGTCCCATCGCTTGAACAGGGCAAGAGGGGCAGCGCGCAAGGGGCCGTATGAGATGGAGACGGGGTATCGATGCAAGTCCTCACGCTCCAGAACGGTGACGACGTCGTCTGCACCCGTCGGCGATGCGCCCTCCTGGTTCTTGGAACCCGGGTAGATCGATACGACGTCGACCGTGATCCCGCGCTGTCGGAATGCAGTCATGAGGTTCTCCACGACAGTGGCTCCGCCACTGGTGTCGGGAAACCGCGGGACGACGAAACGGATGTGTGAGACCGATTCAGACATGGTGGCTTGTCTCTTCCCCGGAGACGAACCCGGCCCGGGCCGCACTCTCGACGATGAGCGCGATCGCCTTGCGAGCGGCCGGTCGCGGCAGCAGGGGGAGCATTCGATCGATGGTCGAGGCCAGATGTTCGGTGCGGTCGTACGTGAGCATGCGTCCTAGGCCCGACACGGCCGTGTTCCACACGGTCGCGGGGGACGAGTGGGGCGAGGATGAGGAGCCTCGACCGTGGATGTGTTCGAATCGTCGGCGGCCCTGCCCCGACCGAAAAGCTCGGCGCGCCCGTGCCGTCGTCGTCACGGCAGCCATGTGGTGTCGCACTTCCGCTCCGGGTACGAGGAGCAGCGGTATCCCGTGGCGGCGGAGGCGATATCCGAGGTCGAGGTCCTCCCAGCCGTACCCCACATAGCGTGGATCGAATCCGCCCACTTCTTCGAAGATCTCCCGCCGGACGGATGTATTTCCTCCCCAGAGCCGCCAACGATCCTCTGGTGCGGTCCCGTATGCATCCTGTCGGCCCCGCTCGTCAGCGACAGTACCGTAGGCGCGCATGTAGGCATTGTTCGGTGCGATGTTCAGTGGTAAGCCGATCACCCCGCACACACCCCGCCGATGAGGTTCGACATGAGCCGCGATATGGGTTGGGGAGGGTTCGAAATCATCATCCGCCCGGATCAGGACGTCGCCGTCAGCGGCGGCAAAACCCGCGTTCAGTGCTGCTACACGGCCCCTGTTCTCTGGAAAGACGAGGACCTGCACCGGGAGATGCGAGTAGCGCTCGACCACCGATGCTGAGCCGTCGATGTCACCATCGAGCACGATGACGGCCTCCCACGACTCGTAAGTCTGTCGGCTCAGTGCATCGAGGAGCCGAGGTAGGCGCTCTGCTCCTCCGCGGGACGGAACGATGACAGATGCTTTCATGATTTGCCGTCGCCTTTCCTGAGGATGTCAATCAGCAATTGGTGCAGACGCTCCCGGCCCCCTTCCGGTGAATACTTCACGTGCCACCTCTGTTGAGCGCGGTCCACGACGTCCTCAGTGGGTTCACTCAGAGCGTCTTCGATGACGGCGGCGAGAGAGCCGGCATCGTCGCGTGCTGCGACAAACGGATAGCCCGGTCCCGCAACCTCCGGCAGCGCCCCGGCATCGCTCACGACGAACGGGCAGCGCGCGGCCATGGCTTCGGCCACGACAAGTCCGAAGGGCTCGTCCCACACCGAGGGGAAGACGGCCAGATCAACAGACTCGAAGAACTCGGCGCGCTCCATCCACCCCTTTCGGACCGCAGTCGCGCCCAGCGCAGCGATAGCCGCGTCAACGCGCGTGGCGTCGGCCTCGCTCACGAACCGTGATTCGCCGGCGAGCAGGAGCGTCGGGTTGCGATGACCCTCGCGAAGCGTCGCGACTGCCCTGCAAAGGATCGGTACGCCTTTGTCGCTCGAGAGGCGCCCGAGGTATCCAATGACCGGGGACTTCAGATCTCGGCGGACCGAACTGTCCCTGGTGCTGGGCGGCTCATCCACCCAGTTCTCCAACACCCGGGTGCGGGGAATTCTGCGGCCCATGAACTCGGAGGGGACCAGGGTCACCATGGAGCCGACTCGTGCGATCGTCATCAGGACACGTTGGACTCCGTGGGGCTCCTGGTGAAGATGAACGATGCGGCGTCTGTGACCGGCCGTGGCCACGGCGGGCCGCAGCCCGTTGCACCACAGGATGCCCGTGCGCTCACGGGCATCCCACCGTCGGAGACCGCGCATGTACCCGGCTGTCGAGTCCCCGGGGAGGGCGACGGTGCTGAACCCCAGAGCAGCGGCTTCACGGGCGACCTCACAAGGCTGCTCCGGCGCGATGATTGTGACCTCATGACCCAGGCTCCGGGCCGCCTGCGCGATCGCCAAGAGCATGACCTCCCCGCCGCCGACCGCACCTTGGTTGGCGCAGAGATTCAGATGGAGCACGGTTCCTCCGGCGGCCGATACCAGGGAGCGCGCACGGCGATCTGCCCGGCCAGATTGCCGGTGATCCAGCCTGTTCGGCCTGCGAGGGCAAAACGCTCTTCCGCGCTGAGCCCAGGCGCCTTGGCCCAGGCCAGCGGCAGCTTCGCCGTCTCCGTGACCGCCCACCGGAACGACATGCCGCGCACCGGGCGGCCCAGCAGCTGACTGCGGCGCCACAGACCCAGTTGGGCGCGGCTGTAGCGATACCCCTGCGTCATCGCGTCATAGGTGCCGGCGCGAAGTCGGTAGTGAACCGTGGCGTCGGGGTCCACGACGATCGTGCGGCCCGATTCCAACAACCGCCAGGAGAAGTCGACGTCTTCGCTGCCGCCCAGCATGGCTTCGTTCATGCCGCCGAGCTCGAGGTAGGTGCTCCGGCGGATCCCGATGTTGGAGCCGAAGACGAACACCTCGTAGCCCAGATAGGAGAACGGGCCCTGCTCGTACGGATGCGGCACCTGGTCGAGCCCATCAGCGACCGCCTTGGCACGGCACACGAACTCCGAATTGATGACGTCGAGACGCATCATGCCGGTGGCGAGGACGTCGGTCTGAGACACCACCCGATGCAGCGTCGCCACCCACCGCTCGCCCACGACGTCGTCCGCATCGGACATCGCGATGACGTCACCGCGCGCGGCCTTCACCCCCACGTTGCGAGCGTGGCACTGGCCCTGAACGTCATTGGCCGACACCACGCGGATGTCGAGCGCGCCGCGGTAGCGTTCCACGATCCGCGCCAGCTTCGCAGAGCCTTCGTTGTCGGCGACGACGACCTCGAAGGGCGGCGCGTCCACCTGCGCGACGAGGGCGTCGAGCTGCTCGCCGAGCGTGGCGTGATTCTTGTAGTACGCGGTGACGACGCTCACCGCCGGCTTGGCAGCGCGCACCGGCGTGGCCAGCTCACGGCCGAGATCAGCGGGGGCGAGTCCTAGTTCTGCATACACGTCGAGGACGGCGTCGACCATCTCGCTCACGGTCGGGATGTCATCGGGTAGGTGCGGGCGCTTCGACACGTCGAGACCCTGCTCGATCACAGCATCCGCCATGGCCGACTCGTCGCTCAAGGGTGCGAGGCATCGAGGTGGCAGGATCTCTGGGTTGCCCCCGATGTCGCTGGCCACCACACCGAGACCGGAGTTCACCGCGTCAAGCAGGGTGTACGAGAGATTGTCGGCCCTCGACGGCTGGACGAGAACGTCGTGCGACGCGAGCGCTTCGCGAGCATCGACGAACCCAGCGAAATTGGCGGCGTCGTCGACTCCGAGCTCACGCGCCACGGCACGTAGCCGATCGGCCTCAGAGCCCGTGCCCGCGATCGTCAGCGTGGCCCCTGGCTGCTGGGCGCGCACCTGACGGAAGATGCGCAGCGTTGCATCGATGTTCTTCTCAGCATCGAGTCGGGCCAGGGAGAGCAACCGCAACCCGGGGGAGCGAGGAGGCGCCGTCGTCCGATCCACACCGTTCTTGATGACGGTGATCGGCGCGCCCGGACGCCAGTACCTCTCCATGTCGCGCTTCGTGGACTCACTGACGGCGATGAGCCGCGCGACGCGACGCGTCCGGGCGTGGTGCGCGGACTGCCGCGACCACGCCTTCGCCTTGCTCGAGTGGAAGACTCTCGGGTCCTCGGGGATGTGATGTTCGGTGGAGACGAGGGTGACAGGAAGACCGACAGCCGCCATCGTGGCGAGGAAGTCCGCTTTCGCGAGGTGCGAGTGCACGATGTGCGGGTCCAACCGCTTGATGATTCCGCGCAGATCCGCCACAGCCCTGTGGACGGGTTGGTCGACATCGAGGGTGTGAACGGGGATGTCGAGGCCACGGAGCTCATCCAGCAGGGGGCCTTCGGGTGCCGCGACGACGAGTCGCCATCCGGGCAGACCGTGGCGCGCGACATCCAGGATGTGTCGCGCCACGCCTGCAAGATTGGAGACGGGGGAGACCCACAGGGCGACGGGGGCAGGGGTGTTCACAGCCAGGCCTCCAACCGATCCAGGGCGGTCCAGAAGCCCTCGCCATTGTTGACGTGGCCCTGCCAGATCTCCGGGATGAACGGGACGCCGGGGGCGAGACGGTCCAACTGCGCTGCCGTGGCGGGCCAGTCGATCTCGCCGTCGCCGATCTGCGGGCCCTCGCCGTCGACACCCTCGGCGTCGACGACGTGCAGGTGATCGCTGAGCGGCGCGAGCTTCTCGACGTACTCGCTGAACGGCTTCTTCGTGAAGTTCGCCGCGAGCTTCGAGTGCGACAGGTCGAACGTCAGGCGGCGGCCGAACTGCTCGCAGAACCACACCGTGTCGTCGACGTCCATGAACAGGTTGTGGTGCTGCTGGCCGCCCATGAGCCACGGGTACGGCGGCAGGGTCTGCGCGGTCAGGCGCACGTCGGTGTCGTCGACGCGTTCGAGAGCCTTTGCGATGCGCTCGTACTTGACGGTGCGCTGTGCGGGCGTGTCGAAGGCGTCCATCGTGAAGCCGCCCATCGTGCAGATGACGATCGGGGGTTCGCCGTTGCCGTCGAACCAGCGACCGAGATCGCGCGTGATCTCGACGACCTTCTGCACCTCGTGGATCGAACGCTCCCACGTCGCCTCGTCGTCGCTCGCGAGGTTGATGATGAAGTCGCCTGCATACAGGTCGGGGCAGTGGACGGTGTGGAACATGCCGTCGAACTTCGCGTTGCCGAACGCGTCCGCGATCTGCTCGGGGCTCATCTCCACGTCCTTGTAGGACAGGTGGAACTCGAGGAAATCGGGGTTCGTCAGCGTCTCGCCGACGCCGAGCAGCTTGCGCGCGTCGTGGTAGCGCACCGGCAGCCCCCAGGGACGCTCGAACTCGTACGCGCGCCCGTGCGCGACGGCGTCCGTCAGGTCGGTGGCGTAGAAGAAATCGCCCGACTCGATGGTGCGACGCATCGTGCGCCCGACGAGCGCCCCGAGCCGGTTCGGCTGCAGCCCCCGGCCCGGCGACTTGACCGCCACGTCCGCGCGCGTCAGCTTCTCGCCGACCGCGATGTCACGCGTCGCGACGAGCGATTTCGCGAGGTTGGCGCGGTTCATCAACTCGCCGGTGGAAACGGCGCGCGACTCGCCGTTGCCGAGCGCCGACTCGACCTCGCGGATCTTCGTCACCATCTCCGCGAACTCCTCGGGCAGCAACGACACCTGATGGTCGTTGCCCTCGAGCGTCTTGTCGATGGTGAAGTGCTTCTCGACGACGTGCGCGCCGCGCGCCACCGCGGCGATCGGCACGTGATAGCCACGCTCGTGGCCCGAGTAGCCGACCGGGCACTCGCCGAGCTCGGCGAGTCGATCCATGTACTTGAGGTTGATGTCCTTGAACGGCGCCGGGTACGTCGACTGCACCTGCAGCAGGACGAACTCACCGCCCGCCTGACGCATGACGTCGACGCTCGCGACGATCTCGTCCTCCGTCGACATGCCCGTCGAGACGAGCATCGGCAGGTGCTCGGCCGCGCAGGCGCGCAGGAGGTCGTGGTTCGTCATGTCGGCGCTCGCGATCTTGAGCGCGGGCACCCCGTAGTCGGCGAGGACCCTGAGCGACGCTTCGTCCCACGGCGTGCAGAACGCGTCGATGTCGACGCTCTTGCAGTAGTCGAGGATCTCGATCATCTGCTCGTTCGTGAAGGAGTACTTGGCGAGCAGGTTCATCGTGTACTGCGCGCCGAGATCCTCGCCGGCGCTGGAGGCGAAGTCGCCCTGACGGTACAGGCCCGTCAGATCGCGCAGCTGGAACTTGACGGCGTCCGCACCGGACTTCTTGGCGAGGTCGACGAGCTGCTTCGCGAGCTCCATGTCCCCCTGGTGGTTGTTGCCGATCTCGGCGATGACGAGGCAGCGGTTGCCCTCACCGATCGCGTGGCGCCCAATGCGGATCTCGCTGCCGAGCGCGTTGCGCGCAACCGCACGCACGTGGCCGTGCTCGTCGACGAGTGGGATGACGCGCACGCCGTCGCGGAACGCCTGCGAGATCGTCTGCGTCTCGGTGCCGTGCGCGAGTTTCACCGGCGACGTGTGAGCCGCAGCCATGACGGTGGCGTTCAGGTCGGCGCTCGGGTGCGCCGTCACCCACCGGCGGAAATCGCCGTCGGACAGTGCGCCCTGCAGGATGCCGTGTGCGTCGACGCAGAAGACGATGCCGGTCTTGTTGTCACTGATCTTGTTGAGCGCTGCGAGGATCGTGTCGTCGCTGAACACCACGTAGGGAGCGATCTCCCGGGCGATGGTGGTCATGAATCTCCTGAACTCGTTCGGCGCATGCGCCGCGGTGTCGCGGCCGTCGTGCTGCGGTCTGCACACCCCCGTGCGGACCGGGACAGGCCATGGCAACCAACCCGATGCGCCTAATCATAACCGTCTCGACGCCGCCTCGCCGGGGTCCGGACCGCCGATCATTACCGCGCGGTATCGCTCACGCGTCGCGTTCGCTCATCCGGCGCCACAGGCTCTCGGCGAGGGTGAAGTCGTGCTCGGCGTCGATGTCGATGCCCTCGAGCGGATCCATGACGAACAACTCGATCGAGCCGCCGAGACGATTGTGGTGGCGCTCGTAGATCTCGGTGCGGGTGAGGTACAGCGACCCCGTCTCGCGATAGCGCAGCTGCTCGGGAAGCAGATCCTGACGGCGGGGGCGCGCCTCGTACGGGTAGAGGGCCTCGACGTGCGGCACGCGTCGCCACATGAAGATCTCGGCCGGCACGACGCCCACCATCGAGTCGGCGCCCGTGACGGCGAACTCGTCGAGGCAGCGCGCGAGGGTGCCGGGCAGCCGCAGGGGAGAGGTGGCCTGCAGGAACATCACCTGATCCGGCCGGCCGACCTCGGCGGTGATGACCTCGATGGCGTGCTCGATGACGGGCTCCGACGCCGTCGTGTCACCCGCCAACTCGTCGGGACGCTCGATGACCTGCGCGCCGGCGCCACGGGCGACGTCGGCGATCTCGGCGTCCTCGGTCGAGACGTAGGGGGTCAGCCCGCGCGTCGCGAGGACCTGCTCGATCGTCCAGACGATGAGGGGCTTGCCCTCGAGCAGCTTGAGGTTTTTGCGGGGGATGCCCTTCGACCCGCCGCGTGCGGGGATGATGGCGGGCGTCGCGTTCGACATGACGTCCAGCCTAGGTGAGTCGATATGATCGCCCAAAGGGGTGCCGCGGCCGCAGGTCGACGGGGGAGGACGGGGGAGTTCCATGATCGACATCAGTGTGATCATTCCGTGCTACGACGCTAACGCCACGCTCGGGCTGCAGCTCGAGGCGCTGTCGCGTCAGCTCGATCCGCCGATCTTCGAGGTACTCGTCGTCGACAACCGTTCGTCGACGCCACCGGACGAGGTCGTCGAGCAGTTCACCGACCGCATCGCGAATCTGCGCGTCGTGCGGGCGACGGAGGCCCAGGGCATCTCGGTGGCCAGGAACGTCGGGGTGCGCGAGGCCGCCGCCGAACTGGCCGTCCTGTGCGACGCCGACGACGCCGCCGGTCCGACGTTCGTGCGCGCGGCGTACGAGGGGCTGACGCAGGCCGACTTCGTCACGGGCGCCGTGACGATGATCGACGCGGCCGAGTTCACCGAGGGCCTCGATCATGTCTGGGAGGTGCTCGGACCGGGCGCCGATCCATACGGGGCACTCGACTTCTCCGCGGTGGACCTCAACCCCGGCTACCCGATCATGATGGGCGGGGCCTGCGCCTTCAGCAAGGACGCCGTGCGGGCCCTCGACGGCTGGGATCAAGCCTTTTTCCCGGGTGTGGAGGACAACGACTTCGCGCTACGTCTCGTCGCGGCCGGCTACACCCTCGGCAAGAGCTGGGGGATGACCCTGGCCGAGCGGCGACGTGCCACGACCAGCGCCGCGTTCCGGCGGGCCTACGACGCCGGTCTCATGCACATGAAACTCTGCTCCGCGCACGACCTGTGGGCGACCTCGCCGCATCTGCATGCGCCGCGCTGGTACGTGGACATGGCGAAGCTCCCCGGCGCGGCCGCCCGCATGGCGCTGCGTCCCGCCGAGCAACGCGACCTGATCGGACTCGCGGCACGCGCCGGACTCCGAGCCGGCCAGGCGCGGGGATTCGTGCGCTACAAGGTGCGCCGCGAACCCATCGAGCGCCGCACGGGCATCGGGCTGACCTGACCGCCTGCCTTCATCAGTTCGCGTCCGGGAGGGTCGACACCAGCCAGAACACCTCGTGATCCGGCAGGTTCGCCGCCTCGAGCAGACGCCCGCGCTGATCGAGAACCGGCAGCTGCGAGGCGTAGTGACGCAGGTGGGCGTGCTTGCGCTCGACGTCGACGGGCACGGTGACGCGGGTCGCGCCCACGCCACTCGAACGCTCGAGCCGCGCCACCTCGTCGTCGCCGCGCGCGTGCCACAGGTAGGGCAGATCCTCGAACAGCACGAGCTGCACACCCGGGTGGCGGGCCGCGACACGCAACGTCAGATCGCGCAGCGCCAGGTGATCAGGGTTCGCTGCGAGACCGTCCTCACCCATCGTGCGGCGCCGCCGACGCAGATGCTCCTCGTGCAGGAGCCGCTGCGCCGCAGACCGCACACCGCCCTTGACGCTCGCCAGGAGGCCGGCAGAGCCGGGTACGGCAGAGGGGGCTTCAGCCGGCTCGCCCGCGGGCGCCTCGCGCTCGCGGAGCGGTTCGTCGTTCGACGGCGTCGCCGACAAGGCCGCGCCGCGCCGCGCCGCGACGGCGTTCTTGACGCGCTTCGCCGCGTCGAGGGCGGGCTGCCACACGGGCGGCGGCATGTGCAGCCCCGCACAGGCGGGGGTGATGACGACGCCGTCGGGATGCGCCGTCATCCACGCGTCGATCTCGGCCTCGATGCCGGGCAGTGCGGCGCGGTGCTGCTCACGCGTCGCATAGGCGCCTTCGAGAGCGTCGAGGTGACGGGTCCGGGCCGGCGTCCCGGCGAAGGCGCGTGCGTCCTCGTCCTTGCGAGCGGCGATCGTCGCGTCCGAATCCGCGAACCCGCAGCCGAGGTCCCAGGACGTCGTCTGTGGCGGGCGCGGCGCACCCGTGAAGACCGTCCACACCTCGCACGGGTGATCGAGCACCACCGACGAGGCGCTGAGCATGGCATCGTCCATGTGCGGCGACAGGACCAGCACGTCGCGTTCCGCGATCAGGGCGGCCAGGGAGTCAGGTGCGGACGAATCGTTCACGTGGCCATCCTCTCGCATCGCCCACGCACGCCATGGGGGTGAGGTACGCCAGAATGGCCCTGATCCGTTCGGACGACGAGGGGGAGCAGGATGACGAAGACCGTGCCGGGTCTGATGCCCGACCTGGCCGCATGGCAGCAGTGGGCTGATCGCCGGCGGCGGGGTGTCGAGGCGGTCCGTCGCGCCAAGGGCCGGTTCCGGCCGGTGGCGGAGCCTCGTGCCTGGCTGTGGCTGCCGCGCAACGCCGCCACCACCCTCGTCGTCATCGACAAGGGGACGCCGAGCTGCCGGGTGGCGATCGTCGAGCCGCTGCGCCACCTGGATCTCGCTCGAACGGCGGTGCTCGCCCCACGCGACCTCGACATCGATCCGCTCGAGGGTCTCGGCGGCGCGTGGGAAGCGCGGCCCTATGACGGACCGGCCGACCTGCCGGCCACGATCGGCTCCGTGCTCACACTTGGGGCCTACCTCCACTGGAGCGAGGGTGCCGTGCGCTGGGCGCAAGCACGCGACGTCACCGTGCATCTCGTCCAGCACGGTCTGCTCACCCCTTGGTCGCCGCCCGCCCCGGCCGGAGCGCATGTGCTCGCCTGGTGCGACAGTGACGCCGAATACTGGACGCGCGGACGACCCGACGTCACGGCCCAGGTCGTCGGATCTCAGATGTTGTGGGCAGCATCCCACGAAGGCCGGCCACGGATCACGACAGATCGACCCGTCATGCTCGGGCAGCTGCACGGAACGGAGCTGACGCGGCGTGAGACGCTGACGACCTATCTCCATGCGTGCGCCCAGGGCGAGATGCTCTATCGACCGCACCCGAACGAGAAGGACGCCGTCTCGCGAACCCTTCACGCAGTCATGCGGCGGCGAGGCGTCGAGTTCGCGTCGACCAGCACCGCCTTGACCGAGCTCACGCAGCCCGTCGTCTCCATCTTCTCGACAGGCACACTCGAAGCCGCGATGCGGGGCTTGCCCGCCTGGGTCACGGCCACCGATCCACCCCCATGGGTGCGCGACTTCTGGCGCCGCTACGGCCTCGCCGAGTGGGGCGGCGAACCGACCCCGCCTTGGCGCACGCCCGACGAAGAACCCGCCGCCACGCTTGCGCGCGCGATCCGAGGAGCCTGACGATGACCGACGCGCCACCGAACGATGTCGTGCCGCAGGAGTCCGCGGCAGGCCCGGGTCCCGCCCAGCTGTATCAGTTGGCGACCGAGGCGAGCCGCCCCCGCGTCGCCATCGCACATGACTACCTCACGCAACGCGGAGGGGCCGAACGCGTGGTCCTGGCCATTAGCCGCGCGTTCCCCGACGCGCCGATCCACACGACGCTCTACAACCCGTCGACCACGTTCCCGGAGTTCGCCGACAAGAACATCGTCGTCTCCCCCCTCAACCGAATCGGGGTGCTGCGCCGATACCACCGGCTCGCCCTGCCCCTGCTCCCATGGGCCTCGAACCGCATGACGATCGACGCCGACGTGGTCCTGGCATCGTCGAGCGGGTGGGCTCACGGATTTCCCACGACGGGCCACAAGATCGTCTACTGTCACTCGCCCGCCCGATGGCTCTACGCCGCAGACGAGTATCTCGGCGCGGGCGGCCGCCGCAGCGTCAAGGGCGCGGCTCTCGAGGTGCTCAAGCGACCGTTGCTAGCGTGGGACGTGAAGGCTGCCGCCACGGCGGACGCCTACGTCGCCAACGCCAACGTCATCGCCACACGGATCAAGCGAGCGTACGGCTACGACGTCGCCGTCCTCCCGCCGCCGTTCGGCGTGGACGAGACAGGTCGTCGAGCCCCCATCGCCGCCGTTGCGCACTGGGGTCAGACACCGTACTTCCTCGTGGTGTCACGCCTCATGCCGTACAAGAACGTCGACGCCGTCATCGAAGCGATGCGTGGGCGCTCCGAGCGCTTGCTCGTGGTAGGCGCAGGGCCGATGGCTGAGCCTCTGCGGGCGAGCCGCCCCGACAACGTCGAGATCGTCTCCGACATCAGCGACGACGAGCTGCGCTGGGCCTACGCCCATGCTGCAGCCCTCGTCGCGGCGTCCTACGAGGACTTCGGCCTCACACCTCTCGAGGGCAATGCCTTCGGCAAACCCGTCGTCGCGTTGCGCGCCGGGGGGTACCTCGACACCGTCGTAGAGGGAGTCAACGGCGTGTTCATCGAACGGCCCGCTCCCGCCGACATCAACCGAGGAATGGACGCCGTGCGCTCCCAGCCGTGGGACCCGGACGCCATTCGTGCCCATGCCGAAGCGTTCGGCGAGCACAACTTCATCCGGAGGTTGACGGAGCTGGTCGAAGAGCGCTGAGCCGGCTCAGGCGTCGTCGTTCGCGCGGAACCGACGAGCACGGCGGCTCGGAGGCGCACCGTCGGAGTCTGACGTCGCAGGTGTGGCCTGGCGGGGGGCGCGCTCAACGTTCGCAGAGGCGCTCGGCGCCTGCGACGACTCTCCCCGCATCGGGTCGTGCCTCGTCGTGTCGAGAGGGACCCCGGCGTTGCCTCGGTCCACCTGGGGGCCCGCTGCGGGCGTCGATTCGGGTGCGTGAAGAGTGATGTCGGCGAGCTCGTGCGCCGGGGTCAGTGCGGACGCCTCGTCCGACTCGTCCGTGTGTCCGTATCCGTACCCGTAGCCGTATCCATAACCGGCTGTGGCGTAGTTGCCGGCGCCGTAGCCGTAGACCGTGGAACCCATGGATCGCGGCGGGGTCATGTTCAGGATCGAGCCGAAGTAGTGGGCTCCCACCTGATCCAGGATCTTGGTGCACAGAGCGATCTGCTCCTTGTGCGTGGTGCCGTGGTGGTAGACGACGGCCGCACCGCTGGCCGCCACCGACAGCAGACCGGCGTCCGTGACCGGGAGCAGTGGTGGCGCGTCGAGCACCACGAAGTACTCCTCCTCCAGGGCATCAATGACGGCACTCATCCGGCGCGAGCCCAGAAGTTCTGAGGGGTTCGGCGGGATGCGTCCGGACGTGATGATCGACAAGTTCTTGTGGTCGCCGGGCTGGATCGCCTGACGTAGCGAGGCCTGGCCCGTCAACACCTCCGTGAGACCCACGGCGTTGTCCACGTCGAATGTCTCGTGGATCACGGGGCGGCGGAGGTCGGTGTCCACGAGGACGACGTGCTGGCCGGCGGCAGCCAGCACGCGCGCCAGGTTGGACGCGACCGTGGACTTTCCCTCGCTCTGGACGGCCGAGGTGATCACGAGGGATCGGGGTGGCTGCTCAGCCGAGACATACCGCAGATTCGTCCGCAGCATTCGGAAGGCCTCAGACGTGCTGCCGAGCGCCCCCAGGCCTCCCCGACTCTTGGTCTGCAGGTTCTTGGCCTTCGGAATGACTCCCAGGGTGCCCACGCCGGTGACCTTCTCCAGGTCGCTGGTGTGACGAATGCGCGAGTCGAGCTGCTTGCGCAGCACGACCAGGACCGTCCCCGCGACCAGGCCCAGAAAGGCGCCGATGAGAAGGTTGACGGGCCACTTGGGTGACGTCTGCGACGCCGGCAGGCCCGCTCGTGAGAGGGGATAGGCGTCGTACACCGTCGACTTGGCGCCATTGAGGGTCTCGATGTGCTTGATCTCCTGCGAGAGAGCCGCGGGTGCCAGGTTGGCTGCTTGCTGCGCCTTGGCGGCTGAACTCGAGGATGCGGTCAGCGACAGATTCGAGGTGCCCTCAGATCCAGCGCCTGCGAGCACGAAGTCACCAGGCGAGAGGGCCCCCTTGGACAGTGCGACGACGCGGTCGGCGACACCCGATCCTGAGGCCAGCTGGGCGTACGCACCGGAACGCTGGTTGGCCAGTTGCTGGTTGACCATGGCGGCACTCGCATCATTGGAGGCGCCGGCCATGATCTGGGCCGTCGAGGTGGCCTGATACTCGACTGGCCTGGTCAGGGTGTAGCCAGCGGCTACGACGATGCCGAGCAACATGCTGAGCAGCAGCAGTTTGAGGTTCGTCCGAATGATACGAACCAGGTCCAGAATGGTCACGGGTGCTCCTGTCGTCGCCCACGTTGTGCCCCCGTGGCGACGTATCACTGGTGAGAAGGGTCGGGGTCAGTCTAGGACGGCCGTCTGAATGCGGGTGCTTCAAGGCCCGGTTGCGTGTCTCACGTTTGCGCTCGAGGGGGTGGGGGTCACCCGTCGGCCTGATCGCCTGGGGTGTCATCACGCTTGGCCACGATGAGCTGGCCGACCTTGTCGCTCACGAGGCGTCGTGCCTCGACGTCGAGCTGAGCGTCGGTGACGAGCACGTCGACGCGTTCGAGGGGAGCGATGGTCGACAGCCCGACGACGCCCCACTTCGTGTGGTCGGCGACGACGATGACCTTGCGAGCGGCAGCGATGAGAAGACGGTTCGTCTCGGCCTCGAGCAGGTTCGGCGTCGTGAGGCCCGCGTCGAGGTCGATGCCGTGGATCCCGAGGATGAGCGTGTCGACGTGGACGTCGGCCAGCATGCGGTTCGCGACCGGTCCGGCGAGGGCATCGGACGGCGTGCGGACGCCGCCGGTCAGCACGATGTTCTGATCCTCACGCACCGGGTCGTAGAGCAGCTCCGCGACGCGGGGGGAGTTCGTCACGACCGTCAGCCGCTTGACGGGCCGCAGTTCGACGGCGACGGCGTAGGCCGTCGTCCCCGCGCTGACCGCGATCGTCTGGCCGTTGCCGATGAGGCTCGCGGCAGTACGGGCGATCTCCGACTTCTGCACGGGGTTCATCGCCGACTTCACCCAGAAGCCAGGCTCGTCGATGGGGTGATCCCCGACGGCCGTCGCGCCGCCGTGCACCTTGAGTACGAGACCCTTGCCGGCGAGGAACTCGATGTCACGACGGATCGTCATGTCGGAGACACCGAGCCGTTCGACGAGGTCGCTGACGCGCACCCCACCGTCGTCCTCGATGCCGCGCAGGATCGCTTCCTGACGCTGACGTGCGAGCATCCACCCTCCCGATGGTCCGGGGCGCAGCGCGCCCCGCTCGTGCTCGACCGCGGCTCGGAGCGATCGGTCGATTCAACAGAAACCAACATAGACGCAAGTGCGAACCTGTGCGTCGATGCCCGCCCCTCAGGCGGGCGTGAGCCCGCGCCTCAGCCGGCCGGCGTCACCCTTCGAGCCGCCGCGGTGGAGGGCTGGTCGATGATCCGAACGCGCGCGGACGCGTCGGCGGTGTCAGAATGGGGCGCATGTCCGACAACACCTCACCCCTCGTCGCGGGCCAGACCCGCCCGCACATCCTGTCCGGAATGCAGCCGACGTCCGACTCGCTGCATCTCGGCAACTACCTCGGTGCGCAGATCAACTGGGTGAGGATGCAGGAGGGGTTCACGCCGTACTTCTGCGTCGTCGACCTGCACGCGCTCACCGTCAGCCCCGACCCGGCGCTGCTGCGTGAACGCTCCTACGCGACGGCTGCGCAATACCTCGCGGGCGGCGTCGACCCGGCGCGCTCCGCCGTCTTCGTCCAGAGCCACGTGCGCGAGCACACCGAACTGGCGTGGGTGCTCAACTGCATCACCGGCTTCGGTGAGGCGGGGCGCATGACGCAGTTCAAGGACAAGGCCGGCAAACGCGGCAACGACAACACGAGCGTCGGGCTGTTCACCTACCCGATCCTCATGGCCGCGGACATCCTGCTCTATGACGCGCAGTACGTGCCGGTGGGGGAGGACCAGCGTCAGCACCTCGAGCTGACCCGCAACCTCGCGCAGCGCTTCAACTCCCGTTTCGGCGAGACGTTCGTCGTGCCCGAGCCGTACATCCCGGAGGGCACGGCGAGGGTGATGTCGCTGCAGGATCCGACGAAGAAGATGAGCAAGTCGGACGAGAACGCGAACGCCTCGATCAACATGCTCGACGAGACGAAGAAGAACACGAAGAAGATCAAGTCGGCCGTCACCGACCTCGACAACTTCGTGGCGTTCGACGTCGAGAACAAGCCGGGCATCGCGAACCTGCTGCGCATCCACTCGGCCATCTCGGGCGAGTCGATCGAAACCCTCGTCGAACGTTTCGCCGGGGAGAACCGGTACGGCGCGCTCAAGACCGAGGTGGCCGAGGTGGTCGCCTCCGTCCAGGGCCCCTTCCGTGAGCGCTACCTCGAATTCATGGCTGACCGCGGCGAGCTCGACCGCATCCTCGCCGACGGTGCGGCCCGCGCGCGCGAGATCGCCGCGCCGACGCTCGCCCGCGCCTACGACGCCGTCGGCCTGGTGCCGGTGACGCGCTGAGCGGGACGGATCGTGCGCACCGTCGGCGTCAGCATCGCCGTCCCCGAGCCGTACTTCTCGCAGCTGCGCGAGATGCGTCGCGCCGCGGGCGACCCCCAGGCTGACGCGGTGCCGCCGCACGTCACGCTCATGCCGCCGACGGAGGTGGCGGACGGGCTGATCCCCGCGTTCACCACTCACCTGCACGACGTGGCGCGCGACTTCGCGCCCTTCGACATGATCCTGCGCGGCACCGGCACGTTCCGGCCCACCTCTCCGGTCGTCTTCGTCCAGCTCGCGCAGGGCGTCGACTCGTGTGAGCAGCTGGAATCGGCGGTGCGCAGCGGACCCATCGGCCGCGACCTCGAGTTCCGCTACCACCCTCACGTGACGATCGCCCACCACGTCGACGACGGCGCCTTGACGCATGCCTTCGAGGTGAACAAGCACTACGAGGCGGCGTTCACGGTGAGCGAGTTCCACCTCTACTTCCAGGAGGATGACGGCGTGTGGTCGCCCGTCGAGTCGTTCACGCTGCAGGGCCGCGGCTCGGGCGCCGGAGTGTCCTGAACGCGCCTCGAGCGTGAGGCATCTCGCAGCCGGTGGTTAGGTCCTCCTAAGGTCTGTGTGATATGTCACGATTTGCGCACGTTGGGAACACCCGGCCTCCGAGGCGTCGCCCGGACGGCGTAAAGTGCCCTGCGTGGCAACGAATACTCTCCCCGCGAAGCGGACTGGCAAGGCTGGGAGCACCCTCTTCCTGAAGACGCTGATGGCGGGCTCAGGACTCTTCTTTGTGCTCTTCGTTCTTGGGCATATGTACGGAAACCTCAAGCTCCTGTGGGGCGAAGAGACGTTCAACACGTACGCCCATCACCTGCGCACGATCGGCGAGCCCATGCTCCCGCATCGTGGGCTTCTCGACATCATCGAGGTTCTCCTCGTCCTCGCGCTGATCGCGCACGTCTACTCGGCGGTCAAGCTCTGGCAGCGCGCAGGCACGGCGCGCACGCAGCGCTATGCCGTGAAGAAGACGCAGCTCGGCTTCGGTGGGCACGCCGACAAGGCGATGCGTTGGGGCGGGCTGTTCCTGCTCCTGTTCGTCATCTTCCACCTCATCCAGTTCACCCTGCCCAAGGTGAACTTCAACGGTGACGACACGAACAACCCGTACTGGCTCGTCCACGACAGCTTCCGCCTGTGGTGGGTCGCCCTCATCTACATCGCGGCGATGATCGCCCTCGGCATGCACCTCATGCACGGCATCTGGAGCGCGGCGCAGACCCTCGGGTGGACCGGTTCGCCGGCGGCACGCAAGAAGGCCAAGCTCGTGGCGCACCTGACGGCCGCCGTCATCGCCGTCGGCTTCCTCATCCCGCCGCTCGCCGTCCTCTTCCACCTCATCTGACAGGAGACAAGACACCATGAGTACTCCCATGGGTGAAACGGCGCAGAGCGGCTCCGGCGACACGCCGACCGCGACCCAGGAGAAGGGCGGGCGCAACGACGCCCACGCCTTCTTCACCGAGGGCGCGCCGATCAAGGACACCAAGGCTCCCGACGTCGACATCGCGCAGATGTGGACGCAGCACAAGTTCGACGACAAGCTCGTCAACCCCTCGAACCGTCGCAAGCTCGAGGTCATCATCGTCGGCACCGGTCTCGCCGGCGCCTCGGCCGCCGCGACGATGGGTGAGGCCGGGTACAACGTCAAGACGTTCTTCTACCAGGACTCGGCCCGTCGCGCGCACTCGATCGCCGCGCAGGGCGGTATCAACGCCGCGAAGAACTACAACGACGACGGTGACTCCACGTACCGCCTCTTCTACGACACGGTCAAGGGCGGCGACTACCGCAGCCGCGAGACCAACGTCTACCGCCTCGCCGAGGTCAGCACGAACATCATCGACCAGTGCGTCGCCCAGGGTGTTCCGTTCGCGCGTGAGTACGGCGGCTACCTCGACAACCGTTCGTTCGGTGGTGTGCAGGTCGCGCGTACGTTCTACGCCGCGGGTCAGACGGGCCAGCAGCTGCTCATCGGCGCCTACCAGGCCATGGAGCGCCAGGTCGCGAAGGGCACCGTCAAGGAGTACAAGCGCCACGAGATGCTCGAGGTGATCATCAAGGACGGTCGTGCGCGCGGCATCATCACGCGTGACATGGTCACCGGCGCGATCGACACTCACCTCGCCGACGTCGTCGTCCTCGCGACGGGTGGCTACGGCAACGTGTTCTTCCTGTCGACGAACGCGATGGGCTGCAACGTCACCGCGACGTGGCGTGCGCACAAGAAGGGTGCCTACTTCGGCAACCCGTGCTACACGCAGATCCACCCGACCTGCATCCCCGTCTCCGGGGACCACCAGTCGAAGCTGACGCTGATGTCGGAGTCGCTGCGCAACGACGGCCGCATCTGGGTGCCGAAGAACGCAGCCGACTGCGACAAGGACCCGCGCGACATCCCCGAGGAGGCGCGCGACTACTACCTCGAGCGCATCTACCCGGCGTTCGGAAACCTCGTGCCGCGTGACATCGCGTCGCGTCAGGCGAAGAACATGTGTGACGAGGGCCGCGGCGTCGGCCCGCTCGTCGACGAGGTCGACGAGCACGGCAACAAGCGCCAGATGCGTCGCGGTGTCTACCTCGACTTCACCGCCGCCATGGAGCGCATGGGTGAGGCGGCCGTCAAGGAGAAGTACGGCAACCTGTTCGACATGTACGCCCGCATCACCGGTGAGGACCCGTACAAGACGCCGATGCGCATCTATCCGGCCGTGCACTACACGATGGGTGGCCTCTGGGTCGACTACGACCTCGAGACCTCGATCACGGGCCTGTACTGCACGGGTGAGGCGAACTTCTCCGACCACGGTGCCAACCGTCTCGGCGCCAGCTCGCTGATGCAGTGCCTCGCGGACGGCTATTTCGTCCTGCCGAACACGATTCGCAACTACCTCGCCGAGGGGCCGTTCGAGAAGGTCGACGAGAACGACCCGGCCGTCGTCGAGGCGCGCCGCTCGGTCGAGGAGCGCATCGAGAAGTTCTTGTCCATCAACGGAACTCGCACCGTCGACAGCTTCCACAAGGAGCTGGGACGCATCATGTGGGAGTACTGCGGCATGGAGCGTTCGGAGGCCGGCCTCACGAAGGCGATCGGTCTCATCCGCGAGCTCAAGAAGGAGTTCTGGAGCAACGTCCGGGTGCTCGGCGCGGCCGACACTCTCAACCAGTCGCTCGAGAAGGCCGGTCGTGTGGCCGACTTCATCGAGCTGGGCGAGCTCATGTGCATCGACGCGCTGCACCGCCGCGAATCCTGTGGTGGTCACTTCCGCGCGGAGAGCCAGACCGAGGACGGTGAGGCGCTGCGTCACGACGACGAGTTCGCGTACGTCGCTGCCTGGGAGTACGGCGAGGACGGGCTCGCGTCCGAGGATGCCGCCAACACGCCGGTCCTGCACAAGGAGGACCTCGTCTACAAGTTCATCGAACTGAAGCAGCGGAGTTACAAGTGAATCTCACACTCAAGATCTGGCGTCAGGACAACGCGGCCGCCGCTGGGCGTTTCGAGACCTACCCGGTCAAGGACATCAGTGAGGACATGTCGTTCCTCGAGATGCTCGACGTGCTCAACGAGCAGCTCCAGGCTGACGGTATCGAGCCGATCGCGTTCGACTCCGACTGCCGCGAGGGCATCTGTGGCATGTGCGGGCTCATGATCTCGGGCATGGCACATGGCCCCGAGGTCACGACGACGTGCCAGTTGCACATGCGCTCGTTCACGGACGGGGACGAGATCACCGTCGAGCCGTGGCGCGCCGACGCGTTCCCGGTCGTGCGTGACCTCGTCGTCGACCGCAGCGCGTTCGACCGCATCATCCAGTCCGGCGGTTACATCTCCGTCAACACGGGTGCTGCACCGGAGGCTCACAGCCAGCTCGTGCCGAAGCCTCAGGCAGACCGCGCGTTCGAGACGGCGAAGTGCATCGGCTGCGGCGCGTGCGTGGCCGCGTGCCCGAACGCCTCCGGCATGCTCTTCCTGGGCGCGAAGATCACGCACCTCGGTGAGCTGCCGCAGGGCCAGCCGGAGCGCGACGCCCGCGTCGTGTCCATGGTCAACACGCATGACCACGAAGGTTTCGGCGGTTGCACCAACATCGGTGAATGCGCCGCGGCCTGCCCGAAGGAGATCCCGCTCGACGTCATCAGCCAGCTGAACGCCGACTTCCGGACAGCCAGGTCGCGTCACTGACGATCGCCATCTAGATGCCCGAGGAGGGCCCCACTTCGTGCTGGGCGCGGAGCGGGGCCCTCCTGCGTGAAACGAGTGCCTCAGCCTGAGGAATCTGCCGCAATCGCCTGAGGCGTCCACGGGATTCGTGCACCAGTCCATGTGCGCCTGGGGGCATCATGGGCATCGGCTGAGTCAACGTGACGATCATGCCCGGCGAGATCGAGCTCGTCCCTCCTCAATCTGGACCAGAACCACAATCGACCCCACGCCAATCCCCGGCGCCCGCCTCCCGGCGTCGATCGGCTTACTGCAGCCCGTCGGCGGACCCGTATTGCGTGAGGCAATCTCCGATTTCTCCAGCCCCTCGGGGAAGGTGCAGACTTTCGTGGGGCTGGCTTCCCGGCGGCTGGCGAGCGTCATGGGACACACGCCGACCGAGCCGAGCTTCACCCGTTGCCGAACGGCCCGTGAGCTGCACGGTTATGCTCTGCGGGTGACGTCTTCTCCAGCGGCGCGACCCTCCATCAGTGTTCTCACCATCACTTACAACGGAGCCCGCTACCTGCCCACGCTGATGGCCTCCCTCGCGCGACAGGATGCCGATTTCCCTTGGGAGTACGTGGTGGTGGACAACGGTTCGACTGATGGCACCTGGGACGTCGTGAGCGAGCTGGCGCGAACCCTCCCTGCGCCGGTGCGCATGATCGACGGTGGTGCGAAGCCAGGCAACATTCCGTACGTGCGCAACCTTGCGGCTGCATCGGCGCGAGCTGACCACCTCGTGTACTGCGATCAGGACGACATCGTCGAACCGGGCTGGTTGGCGGCGGCGGAGGACGGCTTGCGTCAGCACGAAGCTCTCATGGGCCTCATCCACGACATGACGCCTGTTGATGCTCCCCCCCGCGTCATGAATCCGAGCGTGTACACGGACATGCCCATCGTCGAGTCCTGCAACTTCGCTGTGCGCCGCGCGACGCTCGAGGCTGCAGGCGGATTCGACGAAGATCTAGCAGGGTACGGAATGGATGACTCCGAACTCGCGCTGCGTCTCAGAAAAAAAGGTCATGCAATTGTCGGGTGGCCGTCGATGAGAATTCAAGCCAGACAGACTGTCGGCACGATGAACCGTATACGCAAGGTGTTCAGTTCGGCCCGGACTGAGATGGTCGTCTGGCAGAAGCACGCGGACGTCTACGGTGATCGCAGGAACCGACGCTATCTTTGCAAAGAGACGCGCACGAATCTTCGTACCGGGTGGTTAGCTGTTCGCGGTGGTAGTGGTGTCTCCAAGGACCGGGGTGCTCGGGCGGTCGTCACTTCGGCAGGTCACTTGTATGAGCGCGTTCGGCCCCGAGCGGCTCGCTCGTCCGTCGTCGAGCCTCCCTGCCAGCCCAAAACCAGCGAAAGTTTCGACCACATCGTCATCACGCAATTCTCTGCGGTGTTCGCCCCTGACGCCGAACCCGCATCACAGGAGTGGTGCTGGTACCGGTTGGCGATCTTCCGCAAGCTCCTGTGCCCCAGCATGCGCAGCCAAAGCGGGGCCGCGCCCTTCACGTGGCTCGTGTATTTCGATGAGCGGTGTTCATCGGGGTTCCGTGCCGCCGTGGATGAACTTGCCGCTGGGCTCTTCGTTCCCATCTGGACACATGACGTCTACTGGGACCGCGTCGTGCGCGATGTGGAGAAGCTGAGTACTCGTGAATACCTCATCACGACGCGGGTGGATAGTGACGACGCACTCTCTCGCGGCTTCATCCGAAGCGTGCAGGAAGAGTTTGCCCGCCAGGACCTGCTGTTCGTCACCTTCCCGCGCGGTTTACAACTCGATGACAAGGGCCGGGTGTACTCCTACGACGAACCGTCGGGCCCATTCATGAGCCTCATCGAACGGCGCGGGTCCGAACCGCCGCGCGTCGTGCTCAGCCACGCACACTTCAATCATGGCCTGGTGCGCCGGCATGGCCCGATACGGGAAGTCATCACCGGTGGCCGCCCGATGTGGCTCCAATACATCCACGGGACGAACGTTGCAAATGCCGTCCGGGGGGTAAGGGTGCCAGCCGCGACGCTGTCTCGTTGGTTCGACGTGGAGATGCATGCGAGACCGGACGCCTCATGGCTCATCTTCGCAACGGATCTCGTACGGTCGCACGCGGCGCGCGTGCGGTTCTGGGGCGGGACGCCGTACAACGCTGTGGAGTACGTCGACGCGTTGTTCGATCGTATCCGCGGGACCCATGTCAAGAAGCCTGCGGGGGCGTCCGTCCACGGTCCGCCGTTGCTGAGCGCGCTCGTCAGAAGCCGTAAAGGCGTGAGCATGCTTGTACGACGAGGGGGTAGCTGAAGATGGTCTCGTCCATCAGGCGTCTTGCTCTGCAGACAGGTCCCGGAACCAAACTGCGCCAGCGTTATCGCAGTCTGCGTGCTGTGCAGGTCTTGGGGAATACCGCCCGGGAGCATCCTGAGTACGCGATAGGGCCCATGCCTACGGCAAGATTCGGGTTTTCCATGACGCGGAGCAGCACACGCTCACGATCGGCGACTAATGTTCGCTGGGAGAAGGTTCTGTCTATTGGGTAGGTGGTGGTCACCGCCCGGACTGGGTGATCACATACCCGTTCAACACCCTTGACGCGAGATTCTCAGGAATCCATGGCCATCCGTTGAGCCGTGGGAACGTCGAGGTCGGCAGTGATGTCTGGGTGGGTTTCGAGGCGTTGATCATGTCGGGTGTGACCATCGGCCACGGTGCGGTCGTTGGTGCTCGATCCGTCGTGACGAGGGACATCGAGCCCTATACCATCGTGGCTGGTTCGCGAGCGCGGGTGGTACGTAAGCGCTTCGACGATCGGACGTTAGCGCGTCTACGCGACATCGCTTGGTGGGAGTGGGATGAGGCGGAGGTGTTCGCCGCAGCACCTTTCCTGCAGAATGCTGACATATCGGCCCGTATCGAAGGTGTCGATTCGGGCTCGTAGGGTCCTTCTTCTGCAAGACGGCTGTCTGGTTCGGCTGTTACGCCGCGCGGGAGACCGAGCGGGCCCGGGACCCGGCGATGACGCTCGCGTAGTAGTCGAGCAGACGCTGCGTCATGCCGTTCCAGGAGCGGCCGGCCATCTTGCGCGCGCCCGAGGCGCCCATGCGCTCGCGCATCGCCTCGTCGCTCACGAGCGTCCCGATGCTCTGCCGCAGCGAGCCGGACGCGTCCGGGTTGAACAGCAGACCGGTGACGCCCGGCTTGACGATGTCGAGCGGGCCCCCGGCTGCGGGCGCGACGACGGGCAACCGCGACGCCATCGCCTCTTGCAGCGTCTGTCCGAAGGTCTCCTTCGTGCCCGTGTGGCAGAAGATGTCGAAGCTCGCGTAGCTGTGGGCGAGTGTCGCGCCCTCCTGACGGCCGAGGAAGTGCGCGCGCGGCAGCAGTGCGGCGATCTCATCCCGAGAAGGGCCCTCACCGACCAGCGCGATGCTGATGCCCGGCAGGTCGGCGATCTCGGCGAGGCGGTGCAATTCCTTCTCCGGCGCGAGACGCCCGACGTACCCGACGATCACCTCGCCGTTCGGCGCGAGGCGTGAGCGCAGCTGCGCGACCTGCGGCGAGCGGCGCAGCTCGGGCGAGTAGGTGGCCGTGTCGACGCCGCGCCCCCACAGCGCAACACGCGGCACGCCGTGCGCGGCGAGCTCGGTGATCGCCGCGCTGCTCGGAGCGAGCGTCAGGTCGGCGAGGGAATGCAGGTGACGCACCCAGGTCCACGACGCGCGATGTGCAAGGGGGCCGACGGGCCCACCGTGCTGTGCGACGTAACTGGGCATGTCGGTCTGGTAGATGGCAACCGTGGGGATACCGAGGTTGCGCGCCGCAGCCAACCCTCGCGCGCCGAGGCCGAAGGGTGAGGCGGCATGAACGACGTCCGGAGCGAAATCGCGCAGGATCTGTTCGAGTCTCCGGGTCGGCAGCCCGACACGGAACGCGCGAAGAGTGACGGTCGGCACCGTCGTCACACGAAAGCCGAGGTAATGTGTCGGGGCGGGGGAGGGGCAGATGACGAGAACGTCGTGCCCTCCGGCAGCCGCGAGACAGTCGAGCACCCGGCACACGCTCGTGGTGACGCCGTTGAGCGTCGGCAGGAACGATTCGGTGACGATCGCAATTCGCACGTGCTCAGCACACCCCGCGACGGTGACGCGTGCGCACCCGCGCGATGGCGCCACGCTGAGCGTCAGGTGAACAGCGCGTGGCCCCACGCGAATGCACGCCTCGACCCGCCACGCCCGCCCGGGTGAACTACGGTAAGGGTCATGTCAGACGTGCAGTCGAGCCCGATCGAGGGCTTCTGGGGTGTGATTCCCGCGGGTGGATCGGGAACACGGTTGTGGCCGCTGTCGCGCGCGAACTCGCCGAAGTTCCTGCACGATCTCACCGGGTCGGGGCGCTCGCTGCTGCAGGGGACGGTCGACCGGCTGCAGCCGCTGTGCGGCTCCAACCTCCTCATCGTCACGGGCGCCTCGCACGCCGAGGCCGTGCGTGAGCAGCTGCCCGAGCTCGGCCCGAACGACCTGCTCGTCGAACCCAGCCCGCGCGAGTCGATGCCCGCCATCGGCCTCGCCGCGGCCATGCTCGAACGGCGTGACCCGGACGCCGTGCTCGGCTCGTTCGCCGCCGACCAGGTCGTCGGGGACACGTCCGTGTTCGAGGACACCGTGCGTCAGGCCGTCGAGGTGGCCCGGCAGGGCTACCTCGTCACCGTCGCCATCCGTCCGACATACCCGTCGACCGGCTTCGGGTATATCCGCGCCGGCAGCAACCTCGGCATCGCGGGCGCCCCCGACGCGACCATCGTCAAGGCCTTCGTCGAGAAACCGGACGGCCCGACGGCCCAGGCGTACGTCGCCACCGGCGAATACGCGTGGAACGCCGGCATGTTCGTGGTTCGCGCCGCGACCCTCATGGAGATGATCGAGCACTACCAGCCGCGCCTCGCCGAGTACCTGCGCATCATCGCCGACAACCCGTTCCGCCTGTCGGAGCTGTGGCCGCGCCTGACGAAGATCGCCATCGACAACGCGATCGCCGAGCCCGCCGCCGTCGACGGCCGCGTCGCGACGGTGCCCGGCTCCTTCACGTGGGACGACGTCGGCGACTTCGCCTCACTCGCGTCGCTGCTCGTGGAGTCCGCGGACGCACCCGGCGTCAAGGTGCTCGGCGAGAGCGAACTCGTCGTCATGCAGGACGCGACAGGCGTCGTCGCGCCGCGCTCCGGCCGCACCGTCGTCGCCATGGGCATCGAGGACGTCGTCGTCGTCGACACCGTCGACGCGGTACTCGTCACGACGCGCGAACGAGCGCAGGACGTCAAGAAGATCGTCGAACAACTCAAGCTGAGTGGCCGCGAAGACCTCACCTGAGGTTGACCAAGCTGGAGCACTGAGCTGGGCCAGTCATGTGGTCACCACACCTCATCGAAGCTGGCAGATACCTAGCGGGGGTTATCGAATGGGAATGCGTGTAGCAGTCATGACTTGGAGGGCAAGGGCTGACGCGTTGTTGGGACGCGAATTCACGATCGGAGCTCGGGCCGCAACTGTGCTCGTGAGTGCATCGTTCGTCTTCTTGTGCCTCCCTCGGATCTCGGGATGGACCCTGTCCCATGTCCACAAGGAAGACGGAGTCATATTCCTGCATGACTGGGTGGAGCATGGATGGGGTTCTGTATTCGAGCTGTACACGGGCTACCTTCACGTCGTACCGCGGCTGACCACGGCTTTTGCGGCTTCGTTGCCACCTGAGGCGTTCGCTCCGGTGATTGGTGTTTTGGCCGCGGGGTGGCGCATCTGGCTCGCCACGGTCAGCTACTGGGCGTTCAGATCACTGGACTGGTCACCGAAGAGCAGCGCTGTCGCCGCCTCGATGTTCGTCCTTGTACCGGCAGGGCAGCACGAAGTGCTCGGCAACCTGACCAACGAGCGGTGGTTCTGTGACGCGGGCCTCGTGGTCATCGCGCTCTCACGTCTGACCGGATTGCGCGCAGCATTGGCGAGTGTGACAGGGCTGCTGTGCGCGCTGTCGGATCCGCTGGCCATTGCGTTGATCCCGGTTCTGGCCATGGGCGTGTGGCTGAATCGGGGGCGGGGTTGGCTGGCGCCTCTGACGGCGATCACAGGTGCCCTCATTCACGCGGCAATGCTTGACTCGGGGGCGCGACAAGCTGGTGTATCTGCTTGGCTCCATCTGCCAGGAGAACTCTTGGGTCAGTTCGTGGTGAGAGGGCTTGAGATCCCGCAGTTCGGCGTCACCGGTACGATGGTGGCAAACAAGCTGGCCCCCTGGCCGGTCGTGGCGCTTGGCGTGCTTCTGCCTATTGCCATCCTGCTGAAGTGCCGCGACCGTCGGCTCCTTCTGATGCTTGCCACAGCCTGGTATCTTTTGGCTTGTTCGATCGTCTTCGCGTCACCTCAAGATCTCACCGTCTCAAACTGGTTCGCGGCGGGTCAACCGTCACGGTATTCACTGGTGCCGTCAATTCTTCTCGCCATGGTGGCGGTCGGAGTGGGGAGGCTGCTGTGGGGTCGAGGTCAAAAGACGCTGCCCATCCTCGTGGCGTGCGCGTTCCTCGTTGGCATGATCCTTGATTTTCGCGGGGATCCGCAGAACGCCGAGGGTCCGACATGGGCAAACACCGTTGAGCGAGCACAGACACAGTGTCGTGCTACGCCCCTCGTCGTCACGCCGGTAGAGTTCAACCCGACAAGGCATCCGCAGAAGTGGGAGGCGCCTATCCGCTGCGCGTGGTTGATGCGGTGAGGCTGGTTCCATCGGCGACAATGACGGCATGAACCTCGATCTCGACGCCCTCCGCCGCGCCGCGCTCACCCACGGGTACGAGAAGGCGCTGAGGCCCGCTCTCTTCCGCATCGGCGGGGGAGACGCCGAAGCAGCGCACCACGCGACGATCAAGGCAATGGCGCAACTCGGTGCGCTGCCGGGCAACGGCCTGGCCGTCGACGCCCTCGGCGCCGCGCTCGGTGCGCCGTCGGACCCCGTCACCCTGGCCGGCATCGACTTCCCCGGCCGTGTCGGCCTCGCCGCGGGCGTCGACAAGGACGGCGTCGCCGTCACGTCCTGGCAGGCACTCGGCTTCGGCCATGTCGAGGTCGGCACCGTGACGGCGCACGCGCAGCCCGGCAACCCGACACCGCGCCTGTTCCGCCTCAAGGCGAGCGAGGGCATCATCAACCGGATGGGCTTCAACAACGCCGGCTCCGAAGCGCTCGCCGCCACCCTGCGCGCCGCACGCGCCACGGGGACCGTCAAGATTCCCATCGGTGTGAGCCTCGGCAAGACGAAGACCACACCCGTCGAAGACGCCGTGGGCGACTACCTCACGTCGCTCGGACGCCTGTCGGGCCTCGCCGACTACTTCGCCGTCAACGTCTCGAGCCCCAACACCCCCGGACTGCGCTCGCTGCAGGACAAGGCGCCGCTGCTCGAACTGCTGCAGGCGATCACGACACGCGAGGCGCACCTCGCCGCGCAGCGCGGCACACGCGCGACGCCGGTGTTCGTCAAGATCGCCCCCGATCTCACCGAGGACGCCCTCGAGGACGTGCTCGACGTCGCACACGGCGCTGGAGTCGCCGGCCTCATCGCGACGAACACGACCCTGACGCGCGACGGCGTGGCCCCCTCCGAGCAGCGCCTCGCACACGAGGCCGGCGGCCTGTCCGGCGCGCCCCTGACCCGCCGGGCCCGCGCCGTCGTCGGGTTCCTCGCCGCACGCACCCAACTACCGATCATCGGGGTCGGGGGCGTCATGAACGCCGACGACGGGCTCGCGCTCGTCGACGCCGGAGCCGACCTGGTGCAGGTGTACTCCGGGTTCATCTACCGCGGGCCCGCCCTCGTGCGCGACCTCAACGAAGCACTGCGGATCCGCCGGCGCTGAGCGGGGCGGCCCGCGTCGACGGGCACGCCGCATGGGCCATAGACCGCGGCGGGGACGCCCCACCCCCACGGGCGGACGTGACGCGCGTTACAGTGCCCTCATGAGTGGCGTAGACGATCGCAAGCAGACGACCGAATCGGGTCTCGGCCTCAAACCGGTGTACTCGGCCAACGATCTCGCCGGGTTCGACCCCACGACTCGCCTGGGCGAGCCGGGCTCCTACCCCTTCACGCGCGGCGTCTACCCGTCGATGTACACGGGGCGCCCCTGGACGATGCGTCAGTACGCCGGTTTCGGCACGGCGCGGGAGAGCAACCAGCGTTACCACGAGCTCGTCGCCAACGGCACGGGCGGCTTGTCGGTCGCGTTCGACCTGCCGACGCAGATGGGCTACGACTCCGACGCGGCTCTCGCGCACGGTGAGGTCGGCAAGGTCGGCGTCGCCATCGACTCCCTCGACGACATGCTCGTCCTGTTCGACGGGCTGCCGCTCGACGAGGTCTCGACGTCGATGACGATCAACGCGCCCGCCTCGAGCCTGCTGCTCATGTACCAGCTCGCTGCCGAGCGCCAGGGCATCCCGGGTTCGAAGCTGACGGGCACGATCCAGAACGACGTCCTCAAGGAGTACATCGCCCGCGGCACGTACATCTACCCGCCCGCCGAGTCGCTGCGCCTCATCTCGAACATCTTCGAGTACTGCCACACCGAGATACCCCGCTGGAACACGATCTCCATCTCCGGCTACCACATGGCCGAGGCCGGGGCGACGCCCGCGCAGGAGATCGCCTTCACCCTCGCCAACGCCAAGGAATACGTCCGCGCGGCGCTCGCGGCCGGCCTCGACGTCGACGACTTCGCGCCCCGCCTGTCGTTCTTCTTCGTCGCCCGCACGACGCTGCTCGAAGAGGTCGCCAAGTTCCGTGCGGCGCGCCGCCTCTGGGCGCGCATCATGCGTGAGGAGTTCGGTGCGAAGAACCCCAAGTCGCAGATGCTGCGCTTCCACACCCAGACCGCTGGCGTGCAGCTGACGGCGCAGCAGCCCGAGGTCAACCTCGTGCGCGTCGCGCTGCAGGGCCTCGGCGCCGTCCTCGGCGGCACGCAGAGCCTGCACACCAACAGCTACGACGAAGCCATCGCGCTGCCGACGGCCAAGGCCGCTCGCCTCGCGCTGCGCACCCAGCAGATCCTCGCGTTCGAGACCGACGTGACGAAGACCGTCGACCCGTTCGCCGGCTCCTACGTCGTCGAGTCCATGACGGACGACCTCGAGGAAGAGGCGATGACGCTCATCCAGGCCGTCGAGGACAAGGGCGGGGCGGTGCGCGCCATCGAAGAGGGCTTCCAGAAGAACGAGATCGAGAAGAGCGCCTACGACGTCGCGCTGCAGATCGACTCGGGGGAGCGGGTCGTCGTCGCCGTCAACAAGTACACCCTCGACGAGGAGGAGCCGTACGAGCCGCTGCGCGTCGACCCGGCGATCGAGGCCGAGCAGTGCGAGCGTCTCGCCACGCTGCGGGCAATCCGCGATCAGGGTGCCGTCGACGCGGCGCTGGAGAAGCTGCAGACCGCGGCCTCCGGCGCCGACAACGTCCTGTGGCCGATGCGTGAGGCCCACGCCGTCGGCGCCACCGGCGGCGAGGTGAGCGACGCCCTGCGCGCGGTGTGGGGCAAGTACACGCCGCGCGACGCGTTCTGAGGCATCGCTCGGGCCGGCCGAGGTGAACGAGCGGCGTCGGTGCGCGGCCGCGCGACAATGAGCACGCTCGAGAAATCGTCGATACCTCCGGCCCGGGCTCGGGCCCCCGAACGAGAAGGACGTGGTGGCCCTGAGCTCCCGCAAGTCACCCCTGGCCGGCATGGGGATCGGCCAGAAGATCGCGACGATCGCGCTCGCCGTCCTCGCCGTCATCGCGCTACTCGCTGTCCTCACCGGGCGCGGGGGAGGAGGCGGCTCGAGCAGCTCTCCGTCGTCGAAGTTCTCGCCCGCGACCTACTCGGACGGCCCGTCGTCGTCCGGTGAGAAGTCGGGCGGGGCGAAGTCGGGCGGGGCGGGCCGGGCACCGTCGAGTGCCCCCACATCGGGTGACGGCGATGCCGCCGACGTGGTGCCCGTCGCGCAGCTGCCCGCGCAGGCGCGGGCGACGCTGAAGCTCATCGACGCAGGGGGACCGTTCCCGTACTCGCGTGACGGCATCGTCTTCGCCAACCGTGAGGGCCGCCTGCCCAAGCATCCGCGCGGCTGGTACCACGAGTACACCGTCGAGACGCCGGGGGAATCCGACCGCGGCGCTCGCAGGTTGATCCAAGGCAAGGACGGCACCATCTATTACACGGGCGACCACTACGAGAGCTTCCGGAGGGTGCAGAGATGACGGCTGCGACGGTGCGTGGGCTGATCGAGGCGGGCCAGGGCGGCTGGGTGCCGCGGGGGCTGACAGGCCCGACGTCCGACGAGTTGCGCTCGCTGTGCAAGGACGCGGGGTGGGGCTTCGTCGAGGTGCGCCTCGCCGGGGTGGCGGACAAGCCCGACCTCATGCGCACTCTCGCGCGCCAGCTCGAGCTGCCCGCTTATTTCGGCGGAAACTGGGACGCCCTCGAGGAATGCCTCGGCGACGTCGTCGCGCGCGAGGACGGCATGGTCCTGCGGCTCAAGGGCCTCGGCGCGCTACCCGCGGGCCTGAGCGACCCGCTCGTCGACATCGTCGACGACCTCGTCGAAGATCATGACGGCGCGGGCCGCACGAGCCCGCTCGTCGTCGTCGCCGACCCGCCGTTGCCGCGCTGAGCGGCGCGGCGGGCCCCGGTGAGAACCCACCGCCGGAGGCGGAGCGTGTGCTGTATCTCATCGAGTCGCGGCGGCGCCCAATAACGGTTCGGTCACCTCGGATCGTTGTCGCTTCAACCCGGTGCGCGACCCCGGTAGGCTGAACCGGTCCGGTGGCGTGACGTGCGCCACCTCTGCCAAGACGAAGCCTGTCGTGAGCACGCATCGCGTGCCTGGACGTCGCTCGCCCGCCCCGGGTGCTGACGCACGATGCGGCCTTCGTTCCGATAGACCCAAGGAGTCCCCGTGAAGCGGGTTGTTTCCATCGCTGCCGCCGTCGCCATGACGGCCGGTCTCGCCGCCTGTGGTTCGAACGACAAGTCCTCCGGTTCGTCCTCCGGGGGCACCGACCAGTTCAAGGCCGCCATCGCCTTCGACGTGGGTGGCCGTGGTGACCACTCCTTCAACGACGCCTCCTACCAGGGCCTCGAGGACGCGAAGAAGAAGATCTCGAACCTGTCGATCACGACGGCCGAGGCCTCCGAGTCGGACAACGACCAGGCGCGTGTCAACCGCCTCACGCAGCTCGCCTCCTCGGGCAACAAGGCGATCGTCGCCGTCGGCTTCGTCTACGCGAACGCCGTCGGCCAGGTCGCCAAGAAGTTCCCGAACGTCAAGTTCGCGATCATCGACGACGCGACGCCCGCGTCGGCCGGCTCGAACGTCGAGCAGATCACCTTCAAGGAGAACGAGTCCTCCTACCTCGCCGGTGCCGCGGCCGCCAAGACGAGCAAGACGGGCCACATCGGCTTCGTCGGCGCGCTCAAGGTGCCGCTCATCCAGAAGTTCGAGGCCGGCTACATCGCGGGCGCGAAGAAGGTCAACCCGAACATCAAGGTCGACTCGAAGTACCTCGCCTCCGACGGCAAGGGCTTCAACGACACCCCCGGCGGCAAGGCCGCTGCCGACGCCATGTTCCAGTCCGGCGCCGACATCGTCTTCGCCGCGGCCGGCAAGTCGGGCGACGGCGTCATCTCCTCGGCGCACTCCAAGGGCAAGTGGGCCATCGGCGTCGACTCCGACCAGGCCCTGACGGCTGACAAGTCCGTCGCCGGCTCCGTCCTGACGTCCGCGACGAAGCGCTGCGCGGGCACGGTCGAGGACTTCGTCAACTCGGTCAAGGACGACTCGTTCAAGGGCGGCAACAAGGTCTACGGCCTCAAGGAGGACGGCGTCTCGCTCTCCACGACGGGCAACCACCTGTCCGCCGACACGCTCAAGACCGTCGATGACCTGAAGAAGCAGGTCGTCGACGGCAAGATCACGGTTCCCACGACTCCGTCCAACTGAGTCGCCACCCGGTGAAGGTCCGGCAAGCGGGTGTTCTGCTTGCCGGGCCTTCACGGTTCGAGCAGGAGTGTGCGTCATCGACACCACCGATCCCACGACGACGTCGGCCGCGGCGCCCGACGTCAGCGCGCCCCCGCAGGGGCCCCTCGCCGTCGACCTGCAAGGCATCACGAAGCGATTCCCCGGCGTCGTCGCGAACTCCGACCTGTACCTGCAGGTCGAGCGCGGCACGATCCACGCCATCGTGGGGGAGAACGGTGCCGGCAAGTCGACGCTCATGAAGATCCTCTACGGCGTGCAGAAGCCCGACGAGGGCACGATCCGCATCAACGGCGACGAGGTCTCGTTCTCGTCGCCGAAGGACGCGATCAAGGCCGGCGTCGGCATGGTGTTCCAGCACTTCATGCTCGCGGACAACCTCACCGTCCTCGAAAACGTCGTCCTCGGCGCCGAGAAGCTGCACGGTATCGGGGCGAAGGCGCGCGCGGAGATCACGCGCATCTCGCAGGCCTACGGGCTCGGCGTCCACCCCGACGTGCTCGTCGCCGACCTCGGCGTCGGCGCCCGTCAGCGCGTCGAGATCCTCAAGGTGCTCTACCGCGGGGCGAAGATCCTCATCCTCGACGAGCCGACGGCCGTGCTCGTGCCGCAGGAGGTCGACGAACTGTTCGCGAACCTCGCCGAGATGAAGGCCGAAGGCCTCACGGTGCTGTTCATCTCGCACAAGCTCGACGAGGTGCGCGGCGTCGCCGACGACATCACCGTCATCCGCCGCGGCACGACGATCGACCGCGTCAAGAGCGCGTCGGTGACGAGCAAGCAGCTCGCCGAACTCATGGTCGGCTCGCAGCTGCCCACCCCCGAGACGCAGGAATCGACCGTCACCGACCGCGTCGTCATGCGCCTCGACGGGCTGACGCTCGCCGACCGCGCCGGCGGCCCGGCGCTGCTGTCGAACATCGACCTCGTCATCCGCGCCGGCGAGGTCGTCGGCATCGCCGGTGTCGAGGGCAACGGCCAGGCCGAACTCGTCGAGACGATCCTCGGCATGCGCCGCGCCGACAGCGGCCACGTCGTCATCGGCGACGACGACGTCACGACCTGGCCGACGAAGCAGATCCGCGACAGCGGCGTCGGCTACATCCCCGAGGACCGTCACCGTCACGCGCTGCTGCTCGGTTCGCCGCTGTGGGAGAACCGCATGCTCGGCCACCAGCGACAGGCCCCCGCGAGCAAGGGCTGGCGCCTCACGCCCGGCGCGGCAAAGGAGGACACGCAGCGCATCGTCAGCGAGTACGACGTGCGCACGCCGAGCATCGACGTGACCGCCGGGTCGCTGTCGGGCGGCAACCAGCAGAAGCTCATCTTCGGGCGCGAGATGTCGCACGCACCGCGCGTCCTCGTCGCCGCGCACCCGACGCGCGGTGTCGACGTCGGCGCGCAGGCCGCGATCTGGGATCACATCAAGGACGCACGCCGCGAAGGTCTTGCCGTGCTGCTCATCTCCGCCGACCTCGACGAACTGATCGGCCTGTCCGACACGATCCGAGTCATCCTGCGAGGGCGGCTGTCGGGCGAGTTCGACCCCCATCACGTGACCGCCGAACAGCTCGGCGCCGCGATGACGGGTGCCGGTTCGGACGCGAGCGACTCGAGCGCACCCATTCCCACGACCTCGAAGACCGAGAACACGACCGGCGCCACCGCCGCCGGCACGAGCGAGGACACCGTCCGATGAACTCCACCCTCCGCCGCGTCGGCGTCGCGCTCGCCGCGCCGCTGCTCGCCATTGCCATCGCCGTGGTGCTGACGTCGATCGTCCTGCTCGCGCTCGGAAACTCCGTCGGGCCGGTGTGGCAGGTGTTCCTGTCCTCGCCGATGCCGGGCGTCACCGAGGCGATCATCAACGACACCGCCGTGCTGTACCTGTCGGGCGTCGCCGTCGCCATCGGCTTCCGGATGAACCTGTTCAACATCGGCGTCGACGGCCAGTACCGCGTCGCCGCGTTCGCCGCCGCGCTCTTCGCGGCGCAGGGCTGGCTCCCGGGCTTCCTCAACGTCATCTTCGCGCTGCTGCTCGCGATGCTCGTCGGCGCGGTCTGGGCCGGGATCATCGCCGTGCTCAAGGTGACGCGCGGCGTGTCCGAGGTCATCAGCTCGATCATGCTCAACTCGATCGCGACGGGTGTTGTCGCGTGGCTGCTCAACAAGGTCGCCGATCGCACGCCCGGATCGAACGCCACGGTGACGAAGAGCATCCCCGACAGCTCGCACGTGCCGGCGCTCGCGAACCTGTCCGGTGGGCCGATCTACGGCCTCGGCATCCTCGCCGTCATCGTCGGCCTGGTCTACTGGTTCGTCATCAACCGCACGCGCTTCGGCTTCGACCTGCGCGCGACGGGCACGTCGGAATCCGCGGCCGTCGCGAGCGGTGTCAACGTCAAGCGCATGACGATCTCCGCGATGCTGATGTCGGGCGCCGTCGCCGGTCTCGTCGGCATGCCGCAGCTGTTCGGCCAGGACTACAACTACGGCTCCAACAGCCAGAGCGGTCTCGGCTTCGCGGGCATCGCCGTCGCACTCATCGGACGCAACAACCCGATCGGCATCGCGTTCGGTGCGCTGCTGTGGGCCTACCTCAACGGCCAGTCCGACGCGCTGCAGATCAACGCCGGCGTCAACGCCTCCCTCGTCAACATCATCCAGGGCGTCATGGTGCTCGCCGTCGTCATCGCGTACGAACTCGTGCGCCGCTGGGACAAGAGCATCGAACAGCGCCACGTCGCCGCGGAACTGGCCGCCGGAAACACCGCAGGAGCGAGCGCATGAGCACCGTCGCAACCCGACCCGCGGCAGGGATCACCCACCGTCTCGGTCGCAAGGCCCTGCTGCCGCTCGGCCTGCTCGGCATCCTCGTCGCGCTGTCCGTACTGCGTGTCGCGACGGGCGTCAACGACATCGACTCGGCCAACGCGATCTCCGCGGCCGTCGTCGCCGCCGTCCCGCTGGCGCTGGCGGGCCTCGGTGGTCTGTGGTCAGAGCGCGCGGGCGTCGTCAACATCGGGCTCGAGGGCATGATGATCATGGGCTCCTGGTCGGCGGCATACGCGGCCTACCACTGGGGCGCGTGGGCGGGCGTCATCGCAGCGATCGCCGGCGGCATGCTGTTCGGCGTGCTGCACGCCATCGCGACGGTGTTCTTCGGCGTCGACCAGATCGTCTCCGGTGTCGCGATCAACCTGCTCGGCGCGGGCCTGACGAAGTTCCTCGCCGAACGCTTCTTCTCGAGCCTGCCCGGCGGCGGTGCGACGCAGAGCCCCAGCCTGCCGGACATCGGCACGTTCACCGTGCCCGGTTCGTCAGCGCTGTCGGATCTCGAGGGCAAGCACTGGTTCCTCGTCTCCGACCTCGCCGGCATCCTCGGCGGCCTGTTGACGAACGTGTCGTGGCTGACGCTCATCACCGTCCTGCTCATCGCGGCGACAGCGTACGTGCTGTGGCGCACGCCGTTCGGTCTGCGTCTGCGCAGCTGCGGTGAGGCGCCGCAGGCCGCCGAGACGCTCGGCGTCAACGTCTACCTCTACAAGACGATCGCGGTGCTCGTCTCCGGCGCCCTCGCCGGCCTCGGCGGCGGCTTCCTCGCGATGGTCGCCTCCGACGGCTTCCAGCAGGGCCAGACCGGCGGGCGCGGGTACATCGGTCTCGCCGCGATGATCTTCGGCAACTGGATGCCGCTCGGCACCGCCGTCGGCGCGCTGCTGTTCGGCTACACGCAGGCGCTGCAGCTGCGCGGCGGCGACCAGGTGCATGCGCTGCTGCTGCTCGTCGGCGCGGGCGTCATCGTCGGCGCGATCTGGATGGCGGTGCGTCGTCGCGTGCTGCCGGCGGTGATCCTGGCGGTGACGGCGGTGCTCGTGCTGAGCTGGTACTTCGGTTCGAACACGATCGACCCGAACCTCACGAGCACGGCGCCATACGTCGTGACCCTGCTCGTCATGGCGTTCGCCAGCCAGCACCTTCGCATGCCGGCGGCCGACGGTGACGTCTACCGCAAGGGTGAAGCCGGGTGAGCGAGCACTCACGCGTGACGGCCTCGGCTGCGCAGACACCCGACTGGGCGCACCTGCGCTCCGAGGCCATCGCCGCGTCGCGGCGCGCCTACGTGCCCTACAGCCGGTTCCCGGTCGGCGTCGCCGCGCTCACGACCTCGGGTCGCGTGCTCACCGGCTGCAACGTCGAGAACGCCGCCTATGGCGTCGCGCTGTGCGCCGAGTGCGGGCTCGTGTCGTCACTGTTGAACACGTCTGACCGAGACGGTCTCGGCGGGGGTGTGAACGCTGATGTGGCTGACAACGCGATGGCCGGCGCAGACTGTTCCGACGCCGGCCTGTCTGACGGCGGGGCGGGCCCGGTCGTCGATGCGACTGCGGCGCGCGAGCGGCTCGTCGCGCTGTCGTGCGTCGACGGCAACGGCACCCCGATCACGCCGTGTGGACGCTGCCGTCAGTTGCTGGCCGAGCACGCCGTGGCGCCGTCCGTCGATTCACCTGGCCTGCTCATCGACATGGACGGGCGCGACCCGCTGCCGTTCGTCGA
This sequence comes from Dermacoccus sp. NHGro5, assembly GCF_017565385.1. Classification (NCBI taxonomy): domain Bacteria; kingdom Bacillati; phylum Actinomycetota; class Actinomycetes; order Micrococcales; family Dermacoccaceae; genus Dermacoccus; species Dermacoccus sp. NHGro5. The sequence goes on from NZ_JAGEKQ010000013.1 coordinate 111,105, forward strand.
GCTCCTTCCGCACGCGTTCGGTGTCACCAACCTCGACGCCGTCGCCACCTCCGCCACCCAGCTGAAAGGCCAATCATGACCTCCGCTGCCTCCACCCACGAGGCGTTCGACGCCGTCGACCTCATCCGCACGAAGCGCGACCGCGGCACGTTGAGCCGCGACGAGATCGACTGGATCATCGACGCCTACACACGCGGCGCCGTCGCGGACGAGCAGATGTCGGCGATGGCGATGGCGATCCTGCTCAACGGCATGACGCGGGACGAGATCGCACGCTGGACCGCAGCGATGATCGCGAGCGGTGAGCGGATGGACTTCTCGTCCCTGCGCGTGCCCACGGCCGACAAGCACTCGACCGGGGGAGTGGGCGACAAGATCACGCTGCCGCTCGCGCCGCTCGTCGCGGTGTTCGACGTCGCCGTGCCGCAGCTGTCGGGCCGCGGGCTCGGTCACACCGGCGGCACGCTCGACAAGATGGAGGCCATCGCCGGGTGGCGTGCAGGGCTGACGAACGCCGAGATGATGCGTCAGCTCGACGAGGTCGGCGCCGTCATCTGCGCCGCCGGTGACGGGCTGGCACCCGCCGACAAGAAGCTGTACGCGCTGCGTGACGTGACGGGCACCGTCGAGGCCATCCCGCTCATCGCCAGCTCGATCATGAGCAAGAAGATCGCCGAGGGCACCGGCGCGCTCGTGCTCGACGTCAAGGTCGGCTCGGGTGCGTTCATGAAGACGCAGGACGACGCCCGCGAACTGGCGCGCACGATGGTCGACCTCGGCAACGACGCCGGCGTCAACACGGTCGCGCTACTGACCGACATGTCGACGCCGCTCGGGCTGACAGCCGGCAACGCTCTCGAGGTGCGCGAATCGGTCGAGGTGCTCGCCGGAGGCGGCCCGAAGGACGTCGTCGACCTCACGGTGGCACTCGCCGTCGAGATGCTCGCCGGCGCCGGTCGGCCCCAGGACGAAGCGGCCGTACGCGCAGCGCTGAGCGACGGGCGTGCGATGGACGCGTGGCGCCGCATGGTCGCCGCGCAGGGCGGCGACCCCGACGCCGAACTGCCCGTGGCGAAGGAGTCGCACGTCATCACCGCGCCGAGCGACGGCGTGCTGACGCGCCTCGACGCACTCGCCGTCGGCGTCTCGGCGTGGCGACTCGGCGCGGGCCGTGCGCGCAAGGAGGACCCGGTGCAGGCCGGCGCGGGCATCGAACTGCACGCCAAGCCCGGCGAGACCGTCAGCGCCGGCACGCCGCTCATGACGCTGCACACCGACACGCCGGAGCGTTTCGAGCGCGCCGTGGCCGCCCTCGACCGCAGCTACGACATCAGCGCCGACGCCGACGCAGGCTCATCCACGCCGCGCGACATCGTCATCGACCGCATCGCCTGACCCTGCCCCACCTGCGATTTTCGTCCACATCCGCGATTCCTGCCCACCCTTGCGAATCTCGTCCCCATCTCCGATTTTCAGTCACTCTTGCGAGAGTGACCGAAAACCGAAGATGGGGACGAGATGTGCGAATGGGGACGGAAATCGCGAAGGTGGACGCCGCCCTAAGTGCCAGCCTGGTCGT
>NZ_JAGEKQ010000014.1:0-91153 GCF_017565385.1 Dermacoccus sp. NHGro5
CCGGACGAGGGCCTCTCGCGCGACGCGCGCTGAGGATCAAGCTCGTCGCCGCGGGGCTGGGGCCCGAGCTTGCGAGGCCAGCCAGCTCCAGCGTCGGCGAGCGTTGACGAAGCGCGCAAGAGGAAACGCGCGCTGAGGATCAAGCTCGTCGCCGCGGGGCTGGGGCCCGAACTTGCGAGGCCAGCCAGCTCCAGCGTCGGCGAGCGTTGACGAAGCGCGCAAAACAAAACGCGCGCTGGGCACCAGATCTGATGAAGCCCGCCACACCGATCGGTGTGGCGGGCTTCATCAGATGCGGGTGCTTACTTCTTGCCCTGATTGGCGACGGCGGCAGCGGCTGCGGCGGCGGCTTCGGGGTCGAGGTAGCGTCCACCCTTGGTGACGGGCTCGAAGTTGTCGTCAAGTTCGTAGACGAGGGGCATGCCGGTGGGGATGTTGACGCCGACGATGTCGTCGTCACTGATGCCGTCGAGGTGCTTGACGACGGCGCGCAGCGAGTTGCCGTGCGCGGCGAGCAGCACCGTCTTGCCGTCCTGCAGGTCGGGGACGACCTCGTCGTGCCAGTAGGGCAGGAAGCGCTCGATGACGTCCTTGAGGCATTCCGTCAGCGGCGCGTCGTCACCGAGGTCGGCGTAGCGCGGGTCGGCGTCCTGACTCCACTCGCTGCCTTTCTCGATGGGCGGCGGGGGCGTGTCGAAGGAGCGGCGCCACGTCATGAACTGCTCTTCGCCGTACGTGGCGAGCGTCTCGGCCTTGTTCTTGCCCTGGAGGGCGCCGTAGTGCCGCTCGTTGAGGCGCCAGCTGCGCTTGACCGGGATCCAGTGACGGTCGGCTGCGTCGAGTGCGAGGTTGGCCGTCATGATGGCGCGGCGCAGCAGCGACGTGTGGACGACGTCGGGCAGGATGCCGTTCTCGACGAGCAGTTCACCGCCGTGCGTGGCCTCGGCCCTGCCCTTGTCGGTGAGGGGCACGTCGACCCACCCGGTGAACAGGTTCTTGGCGTTCCAGTCGGACTCTCCGTGACGGAGCAGGATCAGCGTGTGCGTCATGCCTCCAGCCTATCGCCGACGCCCGTGTGAGGGTGGGGCGTCACGGCTCGGTGGTCGGATCTTTCGCCGTTGCCTCATCGTCCGCCCTAGCCTCGTCGTCGCGGTCGTTCTCGAGGAGGTGGCGGAAGGCGTCGAGGTTGCGCGTCGACTCGTCATGCGTGACGCGCCAGTGCCATTCTTTCTTCATCGACGACAGGAAGCCACGCGCGAGGACGTCGTTGAAGATGCCGTCGCTCGCCTCGAGCATCGCGCCGAGCAGGACGTCGAGGCCCGCCGTGTCGAGCCCCGCCAGCGGCAGTCGGCCGGTGAGGTAGACGTCGCCGGAGGAGTCGATGCCGTAGGCGACGCCCGGCAGGCGCAGGTTGCGCTGCAGGAGCAGCCGGTAGACGTCCTCGTGGTTCTCGTCGGGGTTGCGCACGACGAACGCCATCGCCTTGAGCGTGCGATCCCCGACGACGAGCGAGACGACCGTCTTGAGCTTCTTCTCCCCCGGCAGCGTGACGACGAACTCGCGCTCGCGCGCCCCGAGATCCCATTCGAGGCCGGATTCCTCCAACCATTCGCGCACGAGGGCGGTGGCGGCTTCGACCAGGTCAGCGTCAGACATGACACCAACCTACGCGGCCGTCGCCGCTCGCGGCATCACCCGGTCAGGCCTTCGCACCGTCAGGCCGTCGCACGCTCAGACCGTCAGACCGTCACGGCACGATGGCGCTGGGTACACCGGCGAGCGCACGGGAGGCGTCGATGTCGGAGCTCGTCTCCCGCCGGCACGCGTCCTCGTAGACGGCGAGGAGCTTGTCGACGCTCGCGTCCCAGCTGTGGTCCTGAGCGTGGCGGGCGGCGCGACGGCCCAGTTCATCGATGCGTGGCGGGTCGTCGAGCAATGCAGCGAGCTCCTGCGCCCACGTCGCCGGGTCGTGGCCGTCGACGAGGACGCCGCCGTCTCCGACGGCCGTCGGCAGCCCACCGACCGCCGCGGCCACGACGGGCGTGCCGGAGGCGGACGCCTCGATCGCGACGAGCCCGAACGACTCGCTGTGCGACGGCACCGCGACGACATCCGTCGCATGGAACCAGGTGACGAGTTCGCGCCGCGAGACGGGCGGCACGAAGTCGACGACGTCCTTGACGCCCAGCTCGCGCGCGAGCGCCTGCAGCGCGAGGGGCTTGTCGAGGCCTGAGCCCGACGGCCCGCCGACGATGACGAGTCGCAGCTTCTCGCGGCGCCACGGGGCGTCCTCGATCATGCGAGCGACGGCGCGCACGAGGACGTCGGGCGCCTTGAGCGGCTGGATGCGGCCGACGAAGAGGACAACGTCAGCGTCCTCCTCGAAGCCGAGTTCCGCTCGCGCAGCATGACGTTCGGCGACGATGTCGTCGCCCGCGCTGAACACGTCGAGGTCGACGCCGGGGGTGACGACGGTGACCCTCGCCGGGTCGGCTCCGTAGAGGTCGATGAGTTCCCGGGCCTCGCCGGGGGTGTTGGCGACGAGCGTCGTGGCCGCGTCGACGACCTGCTCCTCACCGATCTCGCGCCCCGCCGGCTCGGGAGTGTCACCCGCGGCGAGCTGACTGTTCTTGACCCGCGCCATCGTGTGCATCGTGTGGATGAGAGGCACCCGCCACCGGTCGGCCGCGAGCCACCCGACCTGGCCCGAGAGCCAGTAGTGGGAATGCACGAGGTCGTAGTACCCCTCCGGCTTCGACGCGCCGACCCGCATCATGCCGGCCGCGAACGCGCACAGCTGGCCCGGCAGATCGTCCTTGCCGAGCCCCTCGTACGGCCCGGCGGCGATGTGGTGGACGGTCACGCCGGGCGCCAGTTCGACCTGCTCACCCACGGACGCGCTCGTGCGCCGCGTGAAGATGTCGACGGCGACGCCGCGTTGCGCGAGCCGCTTCGCCGTCTCGACGACGTAGACGTTGAGGCCGCCCGCGTCACCCGTCCCCGGCTGCGACAGCGGTGAGGTGTGGACGCTCACCATGGCGACGTGCTTGACCTCGCGCTCTGGAGCCTCACCGGACGCCGAGGTGGCCGGACTCGTTCCTTCGCGCCCGTCCGACGGTGCGGCGGAGGCGCTCGGTAGCCACGCGCGGGCAGCGGCATCGTTCACGTCGGATTCGTCCACGACATCCGCAACGGTAGATTCGCCACGTGCATTCCCGACCCGTCGGCGCCGTCACCCGCGGCACGACCAACGCCAACCGGCTGCGCCGTCAAGACCGGTGGCTGGCGGGGCCGCAGGCCTGGCGGCTGCGCCGCTCGGAGGGCTCGCCCGTCGTCGTCGATCTCGGGTACGGGGCCTCCCCCATCACCGCCGTCGAACTGCACACGCGACTGCGCGCGGTGCGCCGTGACGTGCGCACCGTCGGCATCGAGATCGAACCGAGCCGCGTCGAGATGGGCCGGCGACTGATCGCGCGCACGCCGCTGGAGGGGTTGAGCTTCGCCCGTGGCGGTTTCGAGGTGCCGCTACCGGGCGGCGAGCGCCCTGTCATCGTGCGGGCCGCGAACGTGCTGCGTCAGTACGACGAGAGCGAGGTGGCCGGCGCCTGGGCGCACGTGCTCGAGCGGTTGGCGCCGGGCGGGCTGCTGCTCGACGGCACGTGTGACGAGCTGGGGCGCCGTTCGACGTGGGTGGCGCTCGAGGCGAGCGGGCCCGTCAGCCTCACGCTCTCCTACCGCCTCGCGGGCCTCGCCGACCCCGCGGACATCGCCCCGAGGCTCGTCAAGGCCCTCATCCACCGCAACGTGCCCGGCGAGCGCATCCACGACTACCTCGCTGCACTGTCACACCACTGGACGCTCAGTGCGCCGCTGGCGCCGCACGGGGCTCGTCAGCGGTTCATCGCGACGGCCCGCGCGATGCGGGCGTCGGGCTGGCCGCTGCTCGACGACGTCCACCGCTGGCGCCTCGGCGAGATCACCGTCGCCTGGGCAGCCGTGGCACCCGCGGACGACGGCGCCCGCATCACTCGTCGTTGAGCGTCGCGACGAACAACCTCGCGCCCCGCTCACCGGTGACGCGCGCCGGTGGGTCGCCCGCCGGCCACCACGCGCACTCCAGGGGCCCGAGCATCAGACGCTCGTCGGCGCACTCGACGCTGACGGGCGCATCGAGCGCGAGCAGGAGACCGGGCGCGCCGTGGGCGGGCACGTCAAGGGGCTCACTCTGAGGTCGAAGCTCCCACAGCGCGAAGTGCGGCACCTCGGAGTGGTATCGCGCCATCCCGGGCTGCGGGCGCCGGGGTTCGTCCGCCGTCACGGGCGTCGACACGTCGACGATGGCGAGCAGTTCGGCGACGTCGACCTTCTTCGGCGTCAACCCGCCGCGGACGACGTTGTCCGAGTTCGCGAGGATCTCGACGCTCGTGCCGCGGACGAAGGAATGCAGGACGCCAGCGCCGATGAAGTAGCTGCGCCCGGGCGTCATGAGGTGGTGCTGCATCGTGAGCAGGACGACGACGCCGATGTCGCCCGGAAACTGCTCGTGCACGGTGAGGACCGTGCGCAGGGCGCGCGCCTCGGCGTCGTCCTCGATCGTCTTGACGACGCTCTCGAGCGCCGCGACGACCTCCTGCACGAACGGGCCCTGACGCTCCGTCTCGAGCGTGAGGATCATGCTGAGCAGCGCGTGCTCGGGACGCTCGGTGCCGCGCGCGGCGTCGATCATCGCCTCGAGGCTCACGAGGCCGAGCGCGCGGAGGCGCTCCTGCACCTGCGCGAAGGGCAACGAGCCGGCGAACGCCTCGCTCTCGACGAGGGGGATCCACGCCTCGGGCTTCGGCCACGCATCGGAGTAGGTGCCCTCCGGCGCCGACGCCGCGCGGCTCGCGTCCGGGTGCGCCTGGATCGACAGGGCCTTGTCGGCCGCGAGGATCTTGAGCAGGAACGGCAGACGGTCGCCGAAACGCTCACGCGAGCGGGCACCGAGATGGTGGGCGTGGTCGCTCGCAATGTGCTCGTCGAGGCCGCAGCGACGTCCCCCCTGATCGAACGTGCCCGGCCCCGCTTCGTGAGCCCCCACCCACAGCTCGGCCTCGGGTTCCTCGCTCGGCGCGCGCCCGGCGAGGCTTGCCAACGCCTCACGCGAACCCCACGCGTAATCCTTGATGAACGGCTCGAACTTCAGCACGGCGCCCCCTCCCCCACTGCACCCATGACGGGCGTCATCGTATGTCGTCGGCGGGGTCGTCGAAGAACTCCCCCACGACCTTCCGCACCCGCGCGCGGTGCCCCCACAGCAGCCCGTGCTCGTCGAAGACCTCGAGACGCGCGTTCGGCAGATGTTGTGCGAGACGCTCGGCCGAGCTCACCGGGTGCACCTCGTCGCCGCGCTGGGCGAGGATGAGCACGGGCAGCTCGAGGCCGCGCAGCGCCTCGACGTCGGCGACCGGGACGGCGTGTGGCATGTCGCGCAACGCCTCGGCCATGCCGGGGCGCAGGAACACCTCGGTCTGCTGATCGACCCAGGCCTGCGCCGCGTCACTTCCACGCGCCGACGCCGGCAGCTCGCGCTCCAGCTGGGCACGGATCGTGGCGGCGTCGCCGTCACGCGAGGCCTGCGCCATCGCCTCGTAGCGCACGAGGCCCGCGCTGTTGCGCGGCGAGTCGACGACGGCGGGGATCACGAGGACGACCCGCTCGAAGCGTCGTGGGTCGCGCAGCAGGACGCGCAGGAGCGAACCGGCACCCATCGAAACACCCAGCGCCCGCGTCGCCGCGACATGGTCGCTGACGGCCAGGAGTTCGTCGGCGGTGTGGTCGTAGTCCCACCCGTCGAACGCCGGCGCCGAGCGGCCGTGCGAACGGAAGTGGAAGAAGACGCGCGTGCCCGAGACGCCCGAGGCGTACGGACGCGTCGAGGGGATGGAGGCGCCCATGCCGTGCGCGAACACCGTCACCGGCTCCCCGCGACCGGAGCGCACCACCTCGAGCGGGCCGCTCGGGCCGTCGACGAACTCAGCAGCCACCGCGGATCACCAGGGGCCGTACGGGCCGTTGGAATTCGGCTTGTTCGGTCGGACGATGGGTCGGACGTCGGCGAGGAACACCCCGGCGGCGACGATGCCGATGATGCCCGGCAGGCTGACGGGCCGCAGCAGCGAGATGAAACCGAGCAGGACGGCGACCGCCGTGATCGCCAACCACGCGGGCTTCGAGAGCTTGCCGTGCACCTGATACATGATCGCCGAACCGCGCGCGGCCTCGATGAGTGCGAAGATCTCGACGCCGAGCACGATGACGCCCAACGCCACCATCGCGTACGCCTGGATCTGAGAGATGACCTCCATGCCTCCAGCCTAGGCGAGAGGTCCGACAACCCGCGCCGGACGGGGCGTTCTCGAGGTGGCGGCCGGGGACGTCGCCCTCACACTTCGACGACGACGGTGAACGGCCCGTCGTTGACGAGGCTCACACGCATGTCAGCGCCGAAGCGGCCCGTCGCCACGCGCAACCCCTCGCCGCGCAGCGCCGCCACGACGGCGTCGACGAGCGGTTCCGCGACCTCACCCGGCGCAGCCGCTCCCCACGACGGGCGCCGACCCTTGCGCGTGTCGCCGTACACCGTGAACTGGCTGACGACGAGCAGGCGGGTGCACGCCTCACCTGTCTCGAGGTCGCCGGCGTGCAGGTCGCTGACGCTGACCTCCCCGGGCATGATGCGCAACCCGGCGATCTTGCGCGCCATCGCCGCGACCTGGGCGCCGCCGTCGTCATGGGTGGCGCCGAGCAGGACGACGAGACCCGGCGCGTCGAGTCGGCCGACGACCTCGCCCGCGACGCTGACGCTCCCCTCGAGCGCTCGCTGCAGGACGGCCCTCATCGGTGCGCCGCGGCGAGCGAACCCGTCGTCGGCTCCGGCAGCACGGCCGTGACAGCGCCCACGGGCTCACCGTGGCCGAGGATCGGTGCCGACGCGAGATCGTCCAGCACCGGCGCGTCCACCCCCATCGCCCGCAGGATCGCCGCAGCCACGACGGGGCGCGCGCGCTGGGAGCCGTCGGCGATCTTGACGCTGACGCCGCGTCCGTCGGCGAGGCCGATCGCGTAGACGGCCTCCGCCCCGTCCTTCGCGATGAGGCCATCGACGCCCTCGACGAGTTTCGTGACGTCGCGGCGTGTGCCCCCGAGGTAGCGCGGCGCGGCGCGCATCGCATCGGCCACCCGCGCCTCTGCGTTGCCGGGCGCCGCCGCGGCAAGTCGCCCGAAGGCACGCGCCAGCCCGTCCATGCTCAGCGTCATGACGGGAGCACCACAACCGTCCACGCCAGTCGCCTCGACGGTGTCGTCGGCGATCTGCTCGAGCGTGGTGGCCATGAGTCGCTGCAGCGGGTGGTCGACGTCGCGGTAGGTCGTCGTGTCCCAGCCGTTGACGACGCACGTCGCGAGCATGCCGGCGTGCTTGCCGGAGCAGTTCTGGGCCAGCGACTCGGGCTCGCGGCCCTCACGCAGCCACTGGCGACGATCGACGTCGTCGTACGGCAGGTCGGGGGTGTTCTGCAGGTCCTCGACGCTCAGGCCGTGCCGTTCGAGGATGCTGCGCACCCCCTCGAGGTGGAAGCGCTCACCCGAGTGGCTCGAGCACACGAGCGCGAGCAGCTGCGGCGGCAGATCGAGGCCGGCACGCACCATCGCGAGCGCCTGCAACGGTTTGTTCGACGAGCGAGGGTAGATGACGACGTCCGGCTCGCCCCACGCGGCCTGAACGGCCCCCTTGGCAGTGGTGACGCACGCGAGCGCACGGTGGACGGACTCGACGAAACCCGAGCGGTCGACGCGGGCCATGACCGGCGCCCCGGCGAGCCTCGCGATGATCTGATCAGCGGTGGGCGAACTCATGCTCCGACCTTACGGGCTGGCGCGGGCATGACGAAGGCCCGTCACTCCCCCAGGGAGCGACGGGCCTTCGTCTGCGACTAGCCGAGGCTAGATGCGGTCAACCTCAGTGGTTGTCCTTGACGTCGCGAACCTTGTCCTTGGCCTTGTCGGCGAAGGAGCGGTCGTCACCGTCGCGGACGCCGTCGGTGCCACGCGTGCCCTCGACGCCGTTCTCGACGCGGACCTCTTCGTGACCGACCTCCGCCTGGACGCGCTGCGTCTCCTGGACCTGGTCGACGTCGAGGCCGACGCGCTCGGTGGCGACGGTCTCCTTGTCGACGACCGGGCGCTCCTCGTGCAGCGTCACCGTCTGCGTCTCCTCGCCGAGCTGGACGTTGCCGTCGACGCGCTCGTTGACGGGCTCACGGGTCACGTGAACCTCTTCGCGGGTGACGGGGACGTCGACCTGCTGCTGCTCGGTGACGACGTACTTGCGCAGGCGAGCCTTGCCGGCCTCACGACGCTCCTTGGCGACGTTGAGGCGCTCCTCGTGAAGAACGACGCCGTTCTCGTCGCGCTCAAGGTTGCGCTCGTCACGCTCGACGCGACGCTCGTCGTGCTCTTCCTTGCGGAACTCGTGGTCGGCGCGAGCCTCGTCGACGCGACCCTCCACACGGTCCTTGGCGTCGTGGTCGTGGTGACCGGCGGTTCCGGCCGTGCCGGCGGCAGCGGCGTCGCGGCCGTCGAAGTCACGACGTTCACCGTCGTGCGTCGTGCCACCGTTCGACAGGCCGTAGTAGCGGTAGAGCGCCTCTTCCTGCTCGACGTCGAGGTGCTTGTCAGCGTCCTGACGCGGGGCGTCCTTGATCTTGGCCTTCGTGTAGGGGAGGTACAGGTCCTCACCCTCGACGCGGGCGCCCTCGAGCGGGACGAAGGACTCGGAGGTACCGAACAGGCCCGTGTTGACCGTGACCCAGGCGGGCTGGCTCGTCTGGTCGTCCAGGTAGACCTCGCCGACCGAACCGATCTTGTCGCCGTCGCTGTCGTAGGCCTTGCCGGATCGGGTGGCCAGAACGTCGTCAACGGAAAGCATTTTCGTTCTCCTTCGTGATGGCGGATGCACGCCGATCCGACCGGATTCGCATCCGTCCAGGTCGCCGTGCGGCTTGGCATCAGCCGATCATTTTTCCTGGCCGCTGTCACCACCCCCGGCCGCGAAAGGGGTCTGGACAGGATGCAACCTGGGGGTCTCCTCCGCGTCACCCGCCCCTCGGATCTCACCCGTGGGAGTGGACCCCGACACGCTTCAGGGCCGTTTTGCGGCCTCATAGGGGTGACAGCTCCACCCCTATGGCCAATACAGACAACCGCTACCCATCGGTTTTGTGACATGAATCACATTTTTTGCATCCCGTCCCGGTAGACTCATCTGAGACCCTGCACGGTCAGGACCCCTTGACCCCGCCCCGAGCATCAGGCCGCGAACACTCAGGGCGCGACGATGACGGTCTGCGCGGCGGCCACCCCGCCGATCAGCAGCGGCGCGTCGGCTGGGGTTGAACGCTTGAGCACGACGAGGCCGATCGGCCCGTCGATGTGGTGACGCGCCACTGACGTCAGCCGACCCGCAGCACGGGGGGCTCCGGGCACCATGACCTCGGCGCCGACCTCGGGCAGCGTGTGGTCGCTGCCGTCGAGATGGACGAACGCCAACCGCCGCGGCGGGCGACCCAGGTTGTGGACGCGGGCGACGGTCTCCTGCCCCCGGTAGCACCCCTTCTGCAGATGCACGGCGCTGCGCAGCCAGTCGAGCTCGTGCGGAATGGTCCGGTGGTCGACCTCGAGCAGCCCGTCGGGTCGCCAGGCCGCGACGCGCAGCGCCTCCGCGGCCCATAGGCCCGCCGGCTGAGCCTCGGCGAAGACCGCCTCGAACCGCTCGCGCGGCACGATGAGTTCGCGCCACCGACGCTCCGAACCAGGGTGCTGCGCGCTCGGACCGTACGCCGCGCTCACGGGGCCGAGCGCCGGCCACGGGTCACGCCAGGCGATGACGCCGGTCTCACGCACCTGCTCGGGGGTCGACTCCTCGTCGTTCACCTCACCGATGACTGCGTGTTCGTCGGAGACGTCTGCCACCTCGACGCGCAGCATGAACTGCATGCGTCGCAGCCATGCGGCCAATTCGGCGCTGCGACCGGGATCGGTCGTCAGCCACGTCGCCTCGCCGTCGTCGACGACGTGCAGGGCGAACTCGACGTGCCCGTGCGGGCTGAGCACGAGCGTCTCCGTCGAGGTGAACGGCGCCAGGTCGGCGAGGTGCTGCGTCGTCATCGAGTGCAGCCAGGAGAGGCGGTCGGGGCCGGCGACCCGCACGACGCCGCGGGCCGACAGGTCGACGTGAGCCCGGCCCTGCTCGAGCGCACGCTGCTCGGCGACCGGGTTGCCGTAGTGGGCGGGCACCGACGCCCAGACGCCGTCGGCCGCCACGGCGCCGGGCAGGTCGAGGGACGGCGAGCGGTCGCCCGCGTGGGCCGCCTCATGCTGCGACGCGGGGGCGTTCGTCGTCGCGCCGGCATGGGCGGCGTCGACGGTGTCCGGATTCGTGGCCCGGTCCGCGTCCGAGACCTCAGGGGGCAGGGGCTGCATATCATTCACCGCACCACCGTACGCGCGGGTCCGCGCGGCTCCCAGGTGAGCCTCGGTCGGCCCACCTATGCTGGGGCCATGTCAGACGAGACCTCGATGCCGCACGCCGACGACGCGCCCGGCACCCCGGGCCCTTCGCCCCACGACGGCACGAGCGCGACGGGCGAGACGAGCGACGGTGCCAGCTCCCGCGCGACGAAGGCCCCCGGCCGGCGACGGAGGCGTAGCAAGCTGCGTGTCCTGCTCTACACGCTGCTCGCGCTGCTGCTCATCGTCGCCCTCGTCATCGGCGGGTTCTTCCTGTACCTCAAGTACGTGTTCGACTCGAACGTCTCGCGCGAGAAGCTCCTGCCGAGCTCGAACGTGACGCGAGACGCCGCGGCCGGGGACGCCCAGAACATCCTGTTGCTCGGCTCGGACAGCCGTAACACGAGCCTGCGTGACGGAAGCCGTTCCGACGTCATCCAGCTCGTCCACATCAGCAACGACCGCAAGCAGGTCTCCGTCGTGCACTTCCCGCGCGACTACTACGTCGACATCCCGGGCCACGGCAAGAACAAGATCAACGCCGCCTACGCGTACGGCGGCCCGACCCTGCTCATCCAGACGATCGAGAAGGCGACGAACGTCCACATCGATCACGTCGCGCAGATCGGGTTCAAGGGCTTCGAGAAGCTCACCGACGACATGGGCGGCGTCGACATCTACGTGCCGCAGGCCTTCGACGAGAAGGGATACGGCAGCTGGTCCAAGGGCATGAACCACATGAACGGCACCCAGGCGCGCCACTACGTCCAGGAGCGTCACCAGCTCAAGAACGGCGACATCGACCGTGGCAAGAACCAGCAGGCCTGGATTCTCGCCATGTTCAAGAAGGCCAAGACCCAGGGCGTCCTGACCAACCCGGTGACCATCACCAAGCTCGTCGGCGACATCTCCGACAACCTGGCCGTCGACGACGGATTCACCTCTGGGTACATGACGAGCCTCGCCTACAGCCTGCGCGACCTCGACACGCAGAACATCACCTTCTACACGGCGCCGTACACCGGTTTCGGCAACGAGGGCGCCGCAGGATCGGTCGACTACGTCGATGAGGCAGGCCTCGAGAAGCTGAGCGACGGCCTGCGCAAGGACGACATGTCCGGCGTCCCGAACGGGCGCGTGGGCGCTGCGAGCTGAGGCCCAGGACGCGGAAAGCCCCTGCGCGCGGCTCGATCGAGAGGCACGTCACCGGATAACCTGGTGCCGTGCCTTTCGAACTTGATGTCAACATGCCCATCGAACTCGCCCCCCTCGCCTGGCTCGTCGGCCGCTGGGAGGGCGCCGGTGTCATCGGCTACCCCGGCATGGAGTCGGCCAACTTCGGCCAGGAACTCGTCGTCAGCCACGACGAGCGCCCCTTCCTCGAGTGGCACTCGCGCATGTGGAAGCTCGACGAGCAGGGCAACAAAACGGACGCCATCGACACGGAGTTCGGCTACTGGCGCCCGCTGGAGAACAACGAGGTCGAGTTCATGGTGACGCACCCGAGCGGCATCGTGGAGATGTACTACGGCAACACCTCCCCCGCGAAGATCGAACTGCGCACCGACGGCGTCATCCGCTCGCCGCAGGCGCCCGAGTACACGGCCGGCGCGCGCATGCTCGGCTACGTCAACTCCAACCTCATGTGGGCCTACGACGCGGCGCTCAACGGCAAACCGCTGCAGAGCTACGCCTCGGCCGAGCTCAAGCGCGTCGACTGACGTGCTGCGCTCCTGCCTGACGCGCCGATGGGCGCCGCCTCCCTCGCCGGGTGCGGCGCCCATCGGCGTCCGTGGTGGTTCGAGCGGCAAGTGCCGACGAGCCGATGCGGACAACCGGGCTTGCGGGCGCTCAGACGAGACGCGCCACCGCGACGGGCACGAGGCCACAGACGAGGACGCACGCACACCCCGCGGCGAGCTGCGCCCGCGTGTGGGCGGACGTCGCGAGCGTCACCGTCGTACGCAGGCACGCCCACGACAACAGGCCCGCCGCGCCACCAGCCAGGGCGGCCGACGCGACCGATGCGCCCGCGATGACGGCGCCGCACCCGGCGATCGCGCCGAGCACGCACTGCGCCGCACCCAGTTCGAGGCGCCGTGACGTCGCCCCCGCCACGCCGTCGAGGACGCTGCCGACGAGCGTCGCGAGGCCTGTGGCGAGCATGAGGTGGCGCGTCTGCGACGAGTCGGCGGCGTCGATGAAGTAGGCGCCTGCCCCGAGCACGCCGAGGCCGAGCGCCGTGCCGGCGAGCGTCATGACGAGGCGCGGACGCCCGTCCTCGCGCAGCAGTTGGTGCAGGAAGCTCGCGATGAGCCCGACGCACAGGACGGCACCGGCCCACCGCGTGCGATCCCCGGCGCCACTGGCGAGCATCGTGACGGCGAGCGCCACGGCGGTGCCCGTCAGCACGGACGTCGTCCCGCGCGGGCTCGGTAGGTTGACCAGTCGCGGCCACCCCCATGCGAGGCCACATCCGAGTACCACGAAGACGAGCGCGATCAGCGTCACCGGCGCGAAGGACGCCGCGCAGATCGCGGCGGACGCAACAGCTCCGGCGCACGCGCCGGAGGCGCGCATCGACGGCGTCGGTGGTTTGGCGGAGGTCACGCGCCCATCCTCGCATCCCGCGCGCCGGTGCTCATCCCCTGACGGCTCATCCCCCGACGAACGGGGGCAGCACCTCGACGACGTCTGCCGGCTCGAACGAGGCGTCATCGGCGAGGCGACGGCCGCCGTGCAGCAGGCTGCAGCGTGCGAGCACGGCCTCGATGTCGGGGTGGGCCCGCATGATGAGCGTGCGTACGTCGCGGCCGGTGATCTCGGGGCTCTGGGGCGCCTCACCCACCGCGAGCGGCAGGCTCTCCTCGTCGCACCCGGCGGCCTGCGCCGCACCCGCCCAGTAGCGCACCCGCACACTCGGGCGAGCGTCCACGTCTGTCGTCATCCGATGTTCCATCCTTCGACCATGCTCCGGCAGCCTCTCCACGCTAACCGTAGTCTTGACGCGTGGCGCACCTCCTGCTTCTGACGACGGCTCGCGGCGCGAGCGTCGAGGTGCTTCCTGCTCTGGGGCTGCTGAGCCACCGGGTGCGCGTGAGCACGCCCGACCCGGATCGGCTCGCCGCTCCGCTCGACGCCGACGTCGTCATCGTCGACGCGCGCACCGACCTCGTCGCGATGCGCGGCGTCACCCGCATGGTCGAGGCCGCGTGGCCGGGTACGCCCGTCCTCGCCATCTTCACCGAGGGCGGCCTCGTCGCACTGACCCCCGAGTGGTCGATCAGCGACGTGGTCCTCGATGTCGCGGGCCCCGCCGAGGTCGACGCCCGCATCCGTCTGGCTCTGGCCCGCGCCGGTTCGCAGCCCGACGAGGCGAACACGCAGATCACCGCCGGCGACCTCGTCATCGACGAGGAGTCGTACTCGGCGCGGGTGCGTGGGCGGTCGCTCGACCTCACCTACAAGGAGTTCGAGCTGCTCAAGCACCTCGCGCAGCACCCGGGGCGGGTCTTCACCCGCGCGCAGCTGCTGCAGGAGGTCTGGGGCTACGACTACTACGGCGGCACGCGTACCGTCGACGTCCACGTGCGACGGTTGCGGGCCAAGCTCGGAGCCGAGCACGAGACGTCGATCGGCACGGTCCGCAACGTCGGGTACCGCTTCGTCGATGGTGGCGTGAACGGCGAGTGACGCTTCCGTCCGGGCCGACGCGAGCAGCGCTCGCGGCGCGATCTTGGCTTCTGAATCTCCCGTCATTCCGCGGTTGTCACCCGTGCGCGCTAGCGTGAACGCCATGAAGATCGACGCACAGAACCTCGACGTCCACCCGGCCCGCCCCGACGAGGTCGACGCCGTGCTGGCGCTCGCGCGCTCCGCGGCGAGGAGCGACGGTGTGGCCGCCCTCAACGAGGAGTCGCTGTTCGCGCTCGAGCGCCTCGCGCCACCGGCCCGCGTCCTCGTCGCCTCCCGGGAGGGCTCACCGGTCGGCGTGCTCGTCGACGCGCAGTCAGATGCAAGCGGATGCGATCTCGTGACGGCGCCCGACGCCCGCCGCGCGGGTGTCGCACGGGCTCTGCTCGTGGCCCTGGACGAGTCCAGGAGCGATACTGCGACGCCCGTACGCCTTTGGGCCCACGGCGATCTGCCCGCTGCCCAGGCGTTCGCTGCGAGCCTCGGTGCGCGCAAGGCGCGCGAGCTGTGGCGCATGACGCGTCCGCTCACCGCCGACGAGACGTTCGACGTCGCACTCCCCGCGGGTCTGGTCGCGCGCGGTTACGACGGCAGCGAGCGCGAGGCGCAGGCCTGGGTCGATCTCAACGCGCGCGCCTTCGCGCATCACCCCGAACAGGGGCGTATGACGCTCGCCGACTTCCGCGAGCGCGAGGCGCAGGAGTGGTTCGACCCGGCGGGTCTGATCCTCGTGTGGGACGAGGCGAGCGGAGAGCTCGTCGCCTCGCACTGGACGAAGCACGAGCCGGGCGACGAGGCCGGCGAGGTGTACGTCGTCGCGGTCGCACCCGAGTGGCAAGGACGAGGCATCGCCGGGCCGCTCACTGCCCTCGGCCTGGCTCACCTGCGTGACGCGGGGGCGAGCAGCGTCGAGCTCTACGTCGAGGGCGACAACGAACCGGCCAAGGCCACCTACACGCGGCGTGGGTTCGTCCGTGCTGCTCACGACGTGATGTACGTCCACACGCCTGCCCGGGCGATGTGAAGATAGAGCCATGAGCACTGCGCCCAAGACCGCCGCCTCCAAGGAACCGCAGGATGCGGGCCGCGCCGACGACTCGCCGCCCGAGACTACTCCCTCGTCTCCGTCGACGGCCGTCGCCCGGTTCAAGCCACGCGCGGCCTCTCGTCCACGCAACGTCGCGCGCTCGGCGGCCACGACGGAGAAGGCGAAGTCGACGAAGACCGCCTCTGCTGACGAGCCGGAGCTGCCCGCAGACCGTTTCCTCGACCGCGAGATGTCGTGGCTGCAGTTCAACGAGCGTGTCCTGCAGCTGTCGACCGACCCGAACGTGCCGCTGCTCGAGCGCGCCCGCTTCCTGTCGATCTTCTCGTCGAACCTCGACGAGTTCTTCATGGTGCGTGTGGCGGGCCTCAAGCGCCGCATCGCCGCCGGCCTCGCGGTGCGCTCGGCGTCCGGTCTCGAACCGCGCGAGCTGCTCGACGACCTGACGCGCGCCTCGCACGACCTCATGGATCTGCACGCCGGCATCTTCCAGCGCCAGGTCCGCCCGGCCCTGGAGGATGAGGGCATCCGCCTGCTCAAGCTCTCGCAGCTGACGGACGCGGACCGTGACTACCTGGGCACCTACTTCGAGGCGCAGGTCTACCCCGTCCTCACCCCGCTGGCCGTCGACCCGGCGCATCCTTTCCCGTACATCTCGGGCCTGTCGGTCAACCTCGCGGTGCTGCTCATCGACCCCAAGACGGGCCGCGAGCACTTCGCTCGCGTGAAGGTGCCGCCGTTGCTGCCACGCATGGTCAAGCTGCCGACGGGCGAAGGCGAGGACCCGCTGTACGACGCGCGCTTCGTCACCCTCGAGGACGTCATCGCCGAGCATCTCGACGTGCTGTTCCCCGGCATGGAGGTGCACGAGCAATTCACCTTCCGCGTCACGCGCAACGAGGATCTCGAGGTCGAGGAGGACGACGCCGAGAACCTGCTCACCGCCCTCGAGAAGGAGCTGACGCGACGCCGTTTCGGCGCGGCGGTGCGTCTCGAGGTCGCCGACGACATGGACGATCACGTCCTCGACCTGCTGACGCGTGAGCTGGGCGTCAGCGACGACGAGGTCTTCCGCCTGCCCGAGCCGCTCGACCTGCGCGGCCTCGGTGACATCGCCGATCTCGACCGCAGCGAGCTGCAGTGGCCACGGTTCATGCCGAAGACCCACCCGCTGCTCGCGCCGGTCGAGCGCTCCGAGGCCCCCGACGTCCTCGGCGCGATGCGTTCGAGCGACATCCTGCTGCACCACCCCTACGACTCGTTCTCGACGTCGGTGCAGGCGTTCGTCGAGCAGGCCGCAGCCGACCCAGACGTGCTCGCCATCAAGCAGACGCTGTACCGCACGAGCGGCAACTCGCCGATCATCTCGGCACTCATCGACGCAGCGCAGGCCGGCAAGCAGGTGCTCGCCGTCGTCGAGATCAAGGCGCGCTTCGACGAGGAGAACAACATCACGTGGGCGCGCAAGCTCGAGCGCGCGGGCGTGCACGTCGTCTACGGCATGGTCGGGCTCAAGACGCACGCGAAGCTGTGCCTCGTCGTGCGGCATGAGGGCGACGGCATCCGCCGCTACTGCCACGTCGGCACCGGCAACTACAACCCCAAGACGGCTCGTCTCTACGAGGACCTCGGGCTGCTCACGACCGACCCCGACGTGGGCGAGGACCTGGGCCGGCTGTTCAACCAGCTGTCGGGCATGGCGCCGCGCGCCAAGTTCAAGCGCCTTCTCGTGGCGCCGCGTTCGGTGCGTTCTGGCTTGATCGAGCAGATCGACCGGTGCATCGAGGCGGCCAGGGCCGGCAAGGCCTCGAGCGTGTCACTCAAGGTCAACTCTATCGTCGACGAGCAGATCATCGACGCCTGCTACCGCGCCTCGCAGGCCGGGGTGAAGGTCAACGTTCTCGTGCGCGGCATCTCCGCGCTGCGTCCGGGCGTGCCCGGGCTGAGCGAGAACATCGAGGTGCGCTCGATCCTCGGGCGCTTCCTCGAGCACAGCCGTGTGTTCGTCTTCGACGTCGAGGGCCAGGAGCCGATCGCCTACATCGGCAGCGCCGACATGATGCACCGCAACCTCGACCGCCGCGTCGAAGCGCTCGTGCGGCTTACGGACGAGCGCCAGGTCGCGACGGTCGTCGACCTCGTCGCCACCGGCATGAGCCCGCAGACCTCGTCGTGGCGTCTCGACGCCGAGGGCCGCTGGATCCGGGAGAACCTCACGCCCGACGGCGCGCCGAAGAACGACTACCAGGCCGATCTGATCGAGGCGTACTCGAAGCGTCGTCGCAAGGCCCGCCGGCGGTGACGCGCGGCAAGAACCCGGAGCTGGTGCCTGCTGCCGGGGCGCTCGTGTGGCGCCGCCGCCGCAGCCGCATCGAGGTGGCGCTCGTTCATCGTTCGCGCTATGACGACTGGTCGTGGCCGAAGGGCAAGCTCGACCCCGGTGAGACGTTCGCTCAGGCCGCTGCGCGTGAGGTGCTCGAGGAGACGGGGCTGCAGGTGCGTCTCGGCATCCCCCTGCCCGAGCTCGTCTACGGCCTCGACAACGGCGCGACGAAGCTCGTCCGGTACTGGGCCGCCCAGGTCGTCGGCGGCAGCGGAGTGCTCGAGCACGAGGTCGACGAGGTGCGCTGGCTCGACGTCGAGACGGCTCGACGAACGCTCACCTACGCACGCGACCGCCTCCCCCTCGACGCCCTGCTCGAAGCCGAGCGTGACGGCCGCCTCGAGACGTGGCCGCTGCTGCTCGTGCGTCACGCCCACGCCCAGGCGCGCGCCGCGTATCGGGGTGACGACGACGCCCGCCGCCCGCTGAGCGAGCGCGGCCGCGCACGGGCCGCTGCGCTCGTCCCCGTCCTCGGGGCGTGGGCTCCTGAGCGCGTCGTGTCGTCGTCGTCGACGCGGTGCGTGCAGACGGTCAAGCCGTTCACGTCCGCGAGCGGGACGCGGTTGCAGACTAAGAGCGCGCTGTCGGAGGAGACCTTCGCCGCTCGTCCTGAGAAGGCCGCCCGCCAGTTGACGCGCGCCCTCGAGCGCGCCGATGCGACGGCGTTGTGCACTCACCGCCCCCTCATCCCCGATCTCGTCGCGGGGTTGTCCGCACTCGCGCCGACCGGGTCGGCGACGCGTCGCTGCCTCGGCCACATCAAGGCGCACGGGATGGACAAGGGCGAGGTGCTCGTCTGCCAGGTCCTCGGTGGCGGCCAGGAGGCGCAGATCGTCTCGGTGGAGCGGTTGCGCACCCCACCCCTGGAACGCTGAGCACCGATTCCGACCGGCAATCTCCCACTGCCCCAAGGCCTCTCACACCCCTCAGACTGCGTTCACTCAACGTTTACCTCGAAGGGGGATTCGCGACACGTGAACGACCTAGGTTCCAAGCGTCCAGGCACGTGCCCGGAAATACTTTGTGACGAGAGGTCTGTATCCCGTGAAGATCACGAGCATCGCCCGCATCTCCGGCGTCGCGCTGGCCAGCGCCCTTGCCCTGTCCGCCTGTGGCAGCGAGTCGTCCGACTCCGCCACCGACGGCGCCAAGTCCGCAGGCTCCAGCGCGACGGACGCCGCCAAGTCCGGCGGTGACTCGGGTTCGGCCGACTGCGGCAAGAAGGACCTGAAGGCCGAGGGTTCCTCCGCCCAGGACAACGCGATCCAGGACGCCATCGAGAAGTACGGCAAGACCTGCGAGAACAACGTCACGTACAACGCGACCGGTTCCGGCAACG
The DNA here is from genome assembly GCF_017565385.1 of Dermacoccus sp. NHGro5. NCBI lineage: Bacteria > Bacillati > Actinomycetota > Actinomycetes > Micrococcales > Dermacoccaceae > Dermacoccus > Dermacoccus sp. NHGro5. The sequence goes on from NZ_JAGEKQ010000014.1 coordinate 19,009, forward strand.
GCATCAAGCAGTTCATCGCCGGCCAGGTCAACTTCGCCGGCTCCGACTCCGCGCTCAAGACGAAGCCGAAGGACGGCAAGATCGAGACCGACGAGGCCAAGACGGCCTGCGGTTCCGAGGCCTGGAACATCCCGATGGTGACCGGCCCGATCGCCGTCTCGTACAACCTGAAGGACGTCAAAGACCCGATCACGCTGACGCCGGCCGTCCTCGCCGACATCTTCAACGGCAAGATCACGAAGTGGAACGACCCGGCAATCGCCGCGGTCAACAAGGGCGTCACCCTGCCGGCCAAGGACATCAAGGTCTTCTTCCGCTCGGACGAGTCGGGCACGACGGAGAACTTCACGAAGTACCTCGCCGCCTCCGCGAAGGACAAGTGGACGGCCGAGCCCGGCAAGAAGTGGACGGGCAAGGGCGAGGGCAAGGCCAAGACGGCCGGCGTGACCTCGTCCGTGAAGTCGACCGACGGTGGCATCACGTACGCCGAGTGGTCGGCCGCGAAGGACAACGAGCTGCAGGTCGCGAAGATCGACAACGGCGCGGGCGCCGTCGAGCTGACCGGCGCGTCTGCGTCCAAGGCCATCTCCGCCGCGAAGATCGACGGCACGGGCAACGACCTGCGCCTCAAGCTCGACTACGCGACGAAGGAAGCGGACGCCTACCCGATCGTCCTCGTCACGTACGAGGTCGTCTGCTCGAAGTACAAGGACGCCGAGATCGGCAAGTCCGTGAAGTCGTTCCTCACCTACTTCGCCGGCGACGACATCCAGAAGAACCTCGAGTCCCAGGGTTACGCGCCGCTGCCGGCCGACATCCAGGGCAAGGTCAAGACGGCCGTCAACGCCATCCAGTGACGCACAGCGCCTGACGGGGTGCTCGGGCGCTTCGGCGCCCGAGCACCCCGTCTGCGCGTCGGAGCGAGTCCATAGTCTCGCGTTCCACCCGTACCAGCTCGAGCAGAGGCAGGAAACCTCATGAGTTCAATCACCGGCGTCTCGGTGGCCGACGCACCCGGCCCCGACGACGGTCACACCCCCGGGGAGGGCCCCGGCGAACGCGCCCCCTCTGGTGACCGCGCAGCGACGGGCCGCAGGGGCGACATGATCTTCGGTGGCCTCGCGCGCGGCGCGGGCCTCCTCGTCGTCGTCCTCGTCGCGCTCGTCGGAGCCTTCCTCGTCATCCAGGCGGTTCCCGCCATCATGGACGACCACTCGAACTTCCTCACCTCCCAGGACTGGGACGTCGACTCGAGCCCAATGCACTTCGGCATCGCCCGTCTGCTGTGGGTGACGGTCACCTCCTCGGTGCTCGCCATGCTCATCGCCGTGCCGCTCGCCGTGTGCATCGCGCTGTTCCTCACGCAGTACGCGCCGAAGTGGCTGGCGAAGCCGGGCGCTGCGCTCATCGACCTGCTGGCGGCCGTGCCGTCCATCGTCTACGGCCTGTGGGGCGTGTTCACCGTCGGTCAGTACTTCGACCCGGTGGCCAAGGTCATTCAGGACGTGCTGGGCTGGTGCCCCCTGTTCGCCAAGACGGACACCTCCCCCGCGAGCACCATCGCCTTCGTCTCGATCATCCTCGCCATCATGATCCTGCCGATCATCACGGCCCTGACGCGTGAGGTCTTCGCGCAGACGCCGCAGGCCCACAAGGATGCGGCGACGGCGCTCGGCGCGACGAAGTGGGAGGTCATCCGCACCGCGGTGCTCCCCTTCGGCAAGCCCGGCATCATCAGCGCGTCCATGCTCGGCCTCGGGCGCGCGCTCGGTGAGACCGTCGCCGTCATGATGATCGTCTCCGCCCTCAACGGAAGCGAGGGTTGGAACTTCTCGATCTTCAAGGGCGGTGAGACCTTCGCCTCGAAGATCGCCAACAACGCCGGCGAGTTCGACAACCCCTCGAAGACGGGGGCCTTCATCGCGGCGGGCCTCGTCCTGTTCATCCTGACGTTCGTCGTCAACGCGATCGCCCGTGTCGTCATCGAGCGCAGGAAGGCGTTCACCGAATGAGCACCGCAGCCCACTCCCTCGAGAAGAACCCCGCTCCCGAGCCCCGGTCGAAGAACTCGCTCTCCGGCAAGGGCCAGTCCGGCGGCCGCGCGACGAAGAACACGATCGCCACCGTCGTCATGTGGGCCGCGTTCCTCGTCGCCCTCGTACCGCTCGTGTGGATCATCGCCACCGTCATCATGAAGGGCGGCGAGCTGCTCCTGCACGTCGACTGGTGGACGAAGAGCCAGCGCGGCGTCGGCCGCCGCGAGGTCGCCGGCGGCGCCGCCCACGCCATCCAGGGCACCCTCATCCAGGCCTTCGTCACGGCTCTCATCGCCGTGCCGATCGGCGTGATGACCGCCGTCTACCTCGTCGAGTACGGCCGCGGCCGTGCCGCGAAGATCGTCAGCTTCATGGTCGACATCCTCACCGGTGTCCCCTCCATCGTCGCCGCGCTGTTCGTCTACGCCGTGTGGGTGACGACGTTCGGCTTCGACCGCATCCCGTTCGCCGTGTGCCTGGCGCTCGTGCTGCTCATGGTTCCCGTCGTCGTGCGCTCCACGGAGGAGATGTTGAAGCTCGTGCCGAACGAGCTGCGCGAGGCCGCGTACGCCCTCGGCGTGCCGAAGTGGAAGACGATCCTCAAGATCGTGCTCCCGACGGCGTTCTCCGGCATCGTCACCGGTGTGCTGCTCGGCCTCGCCCGCGTCATGGGCGAGACGGCACCGCTCATCATCCTCGCGCCTTACTTCAAGTCGCTGTCGACGAACCTGTTCGGCGGCCTCATGGGCACGCTGCCGACGATGATCTACAACGGCAAGGACAACATGGCCGTCGACGCCTCCGCGCAGCGCGTGTGGGCGGCGGCGTGCACCCTCATCCTCCTCATCCTTCTTCTCAACCTGCTGGGCCGCTTCATCAGCCGCTTCAGCAAGGTCAAGAACTGACATCCGCTCGCGCGGATACGACTCGTAAAGGAACCCGAGTTCAATGAGCAAGCGGATCGACGTTCACAACCTCAACGTCTACTACGGCGACTTCCTCGCCGTGAACGATGTCTCCATGACGGTCGAGCCCCGCTCGATCACGGCCTTCATCGGCCCGTCGGGCTGCGGCAAGTCCACGTTCCTGCGCACCCTCAACCGCATGCACGAGGTCATCCCCGGCGGCCGCGTCGAGGGCCAGGTGCTCCTCGACGACGAGGACTTGTACGCGCCGGGCGTCGACCCGGTGGCGGTGCGCCGCACCGTCGGCATGGTATTCCAGCGCCCCAACCCGTTCCCGACGATGTCGATCGGTGACAACGTCGTCGCGGGTCTGCGCCTCAACGGCGTGAAGGACAAGAAGGTGCTCGCCGAGAAGACGGAGCAGTCGCTGCGTGGCGCGAACCTGTGGAACGAGGTCAAGGATCGCCTCGACAAGCCGGGTGCCGGCCTGTCGGGCGGTCAGCAGCAGCGTCTGTGCATCGCGCGTGCCATCGCGGTGTCGCCGGACGTGCTCCTCATGGACGAGCCGTGCTCGGCTCTCGACCCGATCTCGACGCTCGCCATCGAGGATCTGATGCTGGAGCTGAAGAAGGACTACACGATCGTCATCGTCACGCACAACATGCAGCAGGCGGCGCGTGTGGCTGACCGGACGGCGTTCTTCAACCTCGAGGCGACGGGCAAGCCCGGCATGCTCGTCGAGATGAACGACACGCAGAAGATGTTCAGCAACCCGGATCAGCGGGCGACCGAGGACTACATCTCCGGTCGCTTCGGCTGACAGCCGGGCGAAAGGGCCGTGAGGACCGGGGCGCAGCGAAGCGAGCACCGGCCCGGCGCGGCCCTCCGAGCCCGTCAGGTGAAAGCGAAAGGGTGCCGAGGACACGAACGAAGCGAGGTCCGCAGGCGCCCCCGAGCTCAGCCCGAGAAGCACTGCTGATCCATCGTGCGTTGTGCGCCCCCCACCGTCGTGACGGTGGGGGGCGCCTGCGTTGCCGGGCAGCGTTCCTGCGGCGTCAACCTGACTTCACGCTGGGAGGCGCTGCAGGCGTCGCTGCACGTCGGGATGCAGAATGACTCACATCACATATGAGCGGGGGCTATGACCGTGTGCCGATCGAGTTTCCCTGGGGCGCAACCCTCTTCGGCATAGCGCGAGCCGGCGCTGAACATCGTGCCCGGGGTCGGGCAAATCGACTCAATGCTTCAGGGGCCGTTCATCCCGATTTCATGCACACTGTGCTTGTGCCGAAGGATGCAACTCGTATTGGAACGTGGTCGCGCAAGTCGCTGCTCAAGAACCGCAAGAAGCAGGCGATCGCGCGCGGCGCTCACCCGACCCCTGACGAGATCGTCTTCTCGGACACCCCGGGAATCGTCGACGACGGCAACTTCAGCTACGGCGTCTGCCACGTCTGCGACTGGAAGGGCGGTGGGCGTCGCGCCCGCGAGAAGGCCCGCCGCGACGCGGCGGAGCACTACCTCCTGGCGCACTGACCACCACGGCACGGTCGAATGCCAATACATCCCGGCGCTTCGCCGCTCGCGATGAGGTGCGGTAGCGGCGCAGGGGATGGCCGCGCCGCGAGAGATGTGAGACACGCTGGACCGGGAGCGCCTCTCGGCACTAGGCCGCTCGTAGCGGCTGAATTTGGGACCCGGGGCTGCCGCGGCCCAGCGTGCTCATCCACCTTAACGAACATCACCGGCCCTCGCATTCCCGGCGGCTGCGAGAAACGTCACGCAGTGCAGTGTCGTCCCGGAGCCGGCGACGCCTGGCGAGGCGTCACCACCGGTCGAGACCAGACAGCGCAACCCATGAACCGGTCGAGATGCACCGCTCGAGACGGGCCGCCCGGGTCGAATGACCTGAGTCGAGTCAGTCGGGTCGGATCAGTCAAGGTTGCCGATGCGCCAGGCGGAGGCGGCCTTCGTCAGGTCACGGGCTGTGTCGCCGAGCCGTGCGGCGCTGAGCGCCTCGCGCGCGGCCAGGGCATCGTCATGGCCGTCGTGACGCTCGGCGCGTTCGGCCCGGCCGGAGGCGACGACGCGACAGAAGGCTGCGGCGCGTTCGAGCGCGACGGCGAAGTCGCCGGTGTAGGCGCCCTCGAGGATGCGGTCGGCGAGCGCCTTGATCTCGGCAGGTCCGCTCGGGTCGGCCGATCCCGCGACGGCGTGGGAGACGTGAGCGTGCCGGATACCGGCGTTGTAGTCGCCCGCGGCGCCTACAGCGTCGCGGCGCACCCATTCGCGCAGCGTGTAGAGGCGCCACAGCACGCCGGGCAGGCTGACGGCGGGGCGCCCGGCCCACAGCTGCGCGAGCGTCGACAAGCCGATCTCGTCCGTCAGCGCGATGAGCCGGGCCGTCACCTCCGGGTCCGCGTTGGTGCGCCCGGCGCCGACGAGGATGGCGGCGCTCTCGTGCGCGATGGCGGTGACATCGGCGGGGTCGGGTGCTCCCTCGAACGCCTGGAACTCGCGGTCGGTGAAGAACAACGGCTTGTGGTGGGAACGCGTCACGGGTACGGCTGGCTCCTTCGGTGCCTCGACGAGGCGTCGAGTGCGTCATCGGGTCAACGACGCGCGGGCGGGCGGCATTCCGCCGGGCGCCGTCGAGACATCCGCCGGACGCCGTCGCCGCGAACTCCACAGGGTCGCACCGGGCGGCACGACCCTGCTACGGGTCAGCGGACGATGGCCACCCCGTCGGCCGGGATGACGACGCGCACTCCCCCGCCGTCGGCGGGGCGCTCGTCGACGATGTGCCATGCGGCGATGACACGGTCGGCGTCGATCGTCGTCGCCTCGCCCGAGAGGTTGACGACGACGCGGCAGTCGCCGCGGTGCACCGTCACGACGCTCGTCGGGCCCTGGCCGTCACCCTCGACCCGGCTCGTGCCGAGGGTCGGGTCGGACAGGTCGGGCACCTCGCGGCGCAGCCTGATGAGGGTGCGGTACCAGTCGAGCAGGAGCGACTGCTCGCCGTCGGGGTCGTCGATCTCGCTCCAGCGCAGCACCGAGTTGCGGAAGGTCGACTCCTCCTGGGGGTCGGGCACCGCGTCACCCCAGCCGTGGGCTGCGAACTCGGCCGCGCGCCCGCGTGAGGTGCCCTCGGCGATCTCGGGGTCGACGTGGTCGGTGAAGAACTGCCAGGGGGTCTGCGCACCGTACTCCTCACCCATGAAGAGCATCGGCGTGTACGGCGACGTCAGCAGCAGCGCTGCCGCGCAGGCCAGCCGGTCGACGCCGACGAGCTGCGACAGGCGCTCGCCCGTCGCGCGGTTGCCGACCTGATCGTGCGTCTGCAGAGACGCGACAAAGCGCCAACCCGGCGTCGCTTCGGGATCGACGGGGCGGCCGTGGCGGCGCTCGCGGAAGCTCGAGTACGTGCCGTCGTGGAAGAACGGCGTCGCGTACATCTTGGCGAGGGCCGCGGGGGCCGCGAAGTCCTCGTAGTAGCCCTGCGTCTCGCCGGTGAGCAGCACGTGCAGGGTGTGGTGGATGTCGTCGGCCCACTGCCCGCTCAGCCCGAGGCCGGCGCTGCCACCGTCGGCGACTGCGAGTCCGCGCTGACCCGAGCGCGGTTCGCGCGCACGCGGCGTGACGGTGGCCGGGTCGTTGCGGTCGGACTCGGCGACGACGACCACGTTGCGCCCCGTCTGCTCGGCGGCGAGTTCCAGTGCGGCCGTGAGCTCTTCGAGGATGTGGACGGCCGTGTCGTCGGCGAGCGCGTGGACGGCGTCAAGGCGGAACGCGTCGACGTGGAACTCGGTGAACCACATGAGCGCGTTCTCGATGATGAAGCGGCGCACCTCGTCACTCTGCGGGCCGTCGAGGTTGACGGCGGGGCCCCACGGCGTGTGGTGCAGCGCATTGAAGTAGGGGCCGAACTCGGGCAAGTAGTTGCCGCTCGGGCCGAGGTGATTGTAGACGACGTCGAGGCAGACGGCGAGGCCGCGCGCGTGGCACGCATCGACGAAGCGCTGGAAGGCGGCCGGGCCGCCGTAGGCGGCGCTCGTCGCGTACCAGTTGACACCGTCATAGCCCCAGTTTCGCTCTCCCGGAACGCCGTTCACCGGCAGGATCTCGACGTGTGTCACCCCGAGCGTCACGAGGTGATCGAGCCGTTCGATGGCCGAGTCGAACGTCCCGGATTCGGTGAACGTGCCGATGTGTAGCTCGTAGAAGACCGCGCCGCGCATCGCGTCGTCGTGCGAGGCCGCGTCCGCGTGGTGGCCGCGCCAACCGTCGTCCTGCCAGTCGTGGGCCGCGAGGTCGACGACCTCGCTGGGGCCGTGGATGCCCTCGGGCTGCAGCAGCGAACGCGGGTCGGGGCGCGGGTCGCCGCCGTCGATGCTGAAGGCGTACTCGCTGCCGACGCGCACCGGCTCGGGCGAATGCCACCAGCCGTTCTCGCCGGCCTTCATGGGCGCCTTCACGCCGTCCGCGACGAGGTGCACCATGCGCTCGGCGGCCGGCGCCCACACCGAGATCGTCTGGGTCGCGCCGTGAAAACCGGGCGAGGAGTAGGTGTTCATCGCTTCTCCTGAACGAGGACGTGGACGTGGCCGAACTCGTGGTCACCGAGATCGCCGAACGCGACCGGCGCGTCGGTGATGGTGAGGCGTTCGCCGGTGAAGGCGTGCCGCCACTCTCCGGCAGGCAGGCTGACGTGGGCATCGGCCAGCGCGCCCGTGCGCAGTGCCCGGGATGCAGCGCGCACCCCGATGACGGCGACGGCGAGCGGAGTCGCGTCCGCCTCGGCGGGCGTCGGTGCGTCAGTCTGCTCGCCGCCCTGGGCGCGCTTGACCAACTTGCTCACCTGACGCCCCGCGGCCTCGACGAGACGCCCGGCCTCGGCGATCTGACGGCGCACCACGGACGCTGCCGGCACCGTCCTCTCGAACGCGACGAGGAACTCGCTGTCGGACTCGAGTGGTTCGTAACCCGACCCCGGGTTCGCCGGCGCATGGACGTCCGCGGCGAGGCAACGCTGCACGAGGCGCGGACGCGAGCCCTCGACGTCAAGGAGCTGCTCGAGTTCGCCGTAGTCGACCGGGCGACGGTTGTCGGGGTCGACGAGGCTGAGCGTCGGACGTTCCGAGCCCTGGTAGGTGTCGGGGATGCCCGGAAGGAACAGCTCGAGCACCTTCTGCGTGTGCCCGGTCAGCGTGATCGCCTCGGCGTTCCGTCGACGCGCGTCGAGGAGGCTGCGGCGTAGATCCACGGCGAGCGTCTCGGCGGCCGGCGCCGATGCAGCGCTCTCCCCCGTTCGAGGGGCGGCGGCGTCGTCAGCCTCGAGGACAGCGGTGGCGAAGGCGAGCACCTGCTTCTCGTACGCCTCGTCGCCGTCGGTCCAGGCCGTGTAGACCTTCGCCTCGCGCAGCGCCTTCGTCAGGTACTCGCTCAGGCGATCCGCGTCGATGCCGAGATCGCGCCGCCCGTGGGCGGCGTCGGGTGCGGCGCCGTCAGCATCGGTGGTGTCGAACGGGCCGTAGGCGGTGGAGAATCCAGCGATGGTCTGCCACGCCAGCGCCGCCGCGGGCCGGTCGACGCCCATCGCGTCGGCGAGCGCGAACGCGGCGTCGCTGCACGCCGTCCACGCCTCGTCGTCACCGGCGATCGCGAGCAACGCCGCGCGAACGTCCTCGCTGCGCTTCGTGTCGTGCGTCGACAGCGTCGTCATCGTGCGCGGCCAGTATTCGGCGTTGTGCTGCGCCCAGGCGTTCAGACGGTGCGCGCCGGCGTCCACGAGGACGTCGACGTCGCCGCCGACCTCGTTAAGGGCGGTCAACGCGTGCCACCGGTAGAAGAGGGTGTCCTCGATCGACTTCGCCATGACCGGGCCCCACGTCTGCTGCAGACGCACCGCGAAGTCGGACGCGGCCGGCTCGATGTCGTCGAACTCGTCGGCCCCGGCGTGCGGACGCACGAGCGCGATGCGCTTGAGAGCATCGAGCTCGTCGGCCAGATCGGGGCGGGCCTCGCGCGCGGCCTCGAGCGCCTCGTCGAGGTGGTGCTTCGACTCCGGTGCCATGCGGGCGCCCGGGACGAGGTAGGCGCGGTAGACGGGCGCCGCGACGAGCAGCTCGACGATCGCGGCACGCAGTGCTTCGCGCTGCAGGTCGGGGCGCACCTCGGCGGCGCGACGCGTCAGCCGCTCGACCTCCGGCACGAGACCGTTCTCGACGACGAAGCGCTTCGCCTCGCGCGTCGCGACCTCGACGTCGCGGGCGTCGCCGTCACCGAGCGCACGCTGCCAGCATGCCTCGATCGTCGGGGCGGCGGCGTCATCGGCCAGCGCGGCGGTGATAGCGGCCATCGCGTCGTAACCCGTCGTGCCCGCGCAGGCCCAGTCGCTCGGCAGGTGCTCGCCCGGTTCGAGGATCTTCTCGACCCAGATCGGCGTGCCCCTGCGGCACTCCTGCGTCAGTCGCGCGAGGTATCCGGCCGGGTCGGCCAGTCCGTCCGGGTGGTCGATGCGGAAGCCGTCGATGTGGCCGGCGTGATGCAGTTCGAGCAGCAGCGCGTGCGTCGCGTCGAAGACGTCGTCGGTCTCGACGCGCACGGCGATGAGCTCGTTGACCTCGAAGAAGCGACGATAGTTGAGCACCGCGTCACGATCGCGCCAGAACGCGAGCCGGTAGTGCTGACGCTCGAGAAGCCGGGCGAGTTCGTCGCCCTGCGGCGCCTCGCCGATGCCGTCGAGGGAACCGTCGGCGACGGGGAAGACGTGTTCGTAGTAGCGGATCACGGGTTCGTCACCGCTGCGGTCGAGCGTGATCGAGCCGTCCGCGATCTCCTCGTCGAGCGGCTTGCCGAGAATCGGGACGCCGAGCGCGCCGTCGAGCGCGTCCCAGTCGACGTCGAACCAATGCGCCGTCGAGGCGTCCTTCCCCCCTGCCAGCAGCGCCCACAGCGGCGCGTTGCTCGACTCGGGCGCGACGAACGCCATGTGGTTCGGCACGACGTCGACGACGACACCGAGCCCCAGCTCGTGCGCGGCGTCGGCGAACCGCTCGAACGCTTCGCGTCCGCCCAGCTCCGGGTTGACACGGGTGTGGTCGAGCACGTCATAGCCGTGGACCGAACCGGGGACGGCGGTGAGGATCGGCGAGCAATAGGCGTGCGAGATGCCGAGCTTCTTCAGGTACGGCAACTGCGCGCGGGCAGCGTCGAACGGGAAGTCGGCGTGCAGCTGGAAGCGATAGGTGGACGTCACGGGCGCGCTCATGCCTCCAACCCCACCACCATTCGCGCGGAAAATCGAGTCGGGGCCGCAGCATCCCACCGCAGGGGTGAGGTGGGGCGTCAGTAGGTACGGGCCCGGGCTCGCCCGGCCCGCGTGAGGAGGTACGCGACGAGCAGCACGAGGACCCAGCCACTGCCGATGAGCGCCGCCTGACGCATGTCGTCGACCTCGAACGCGGTGGCCATCACGGCGAGCACGCCGACGACGCCGAGCGCCGCCGTCACACTGCCGCCGGGCAGGTGGACGCTGCCATCGACGTCGCCGCGGCGCTTGAACGCGATGAAGCTGGCGAGGGCGAGCAGCCACGTCACCATGACGGAGAAGATCGCGATGGAGGCGAGCTTGGTGAAGATGTCGGCCACCCCCGTCTGTGCGAGGTAGATCGCGAGGACGAGGCCGAACGTCGAGACGAGCGTGGCCGCGAGCGGCACTCCCCGCAACGTCGTGCGGGCGAGGAATCGTGGTGCGAGACGATCGACGGCGAGCGAGTGCACGAGCCGACCGGCGCCGTACAGCTGCGCATTGCCCGTGGACAGCGCGGCGACGAGGATGACGGCGTTCATGATGCCCGCGGCGGCCGGGAGCCCGACGGCGTCGAACGCCTTGACGAACGGGCTCGCCGTCAGGCCCTTCGCGGACGCGACGTCGGTCCAGGCGTTGAGCGTGACGATGAGACCCACCGCGATGACGTAGAACAACCCCAGCCGGGCGACGAGGGCGCGCATCGCGGTGCGGACGCTGCGGCGCGGGTCGTCGGCCTCGGCCGCGGTGATCGGCACGACCTCGACGCCGACGAAGGCGAACATCACGATCGACATCGACAACCAGATCGACTCCATACCGCCGGGCATGAACCCGCCGTGGTCGGTGAGGTGAGCGAACCCGGTGGCGGGATGGCCGGGCACGCCGAACAGCACGAGGACGAGCGCGACGAGGATGAACGCGACGAGAGCCGTCACCTTGAGCGCGGAGAAGACGACCTCGGCGCGGCCGAACGCGCGCACGGAGAGCAGGTTGATGACGATGATCGCGAGCGCCACGAGGGCGACGAACACGGAGAGCGACGTCTGCGGCCACCAGTACTGCAGATATGCGCCGGCCGCGACGACCTCGCCGCCGAGCGCGATGACGCTCGCCGCCCAGTAGCACCAGCGAGAGACGTAGCCGGCCCACTCCCCGAGGTAACGCCCCGCGGCGGCGCCGAAGCTGCCCGGCTCGGGGCGGGCGGTCGCCATCTCCGCCATGGCGAGGCCGATGACGGCGATGAGCAGCGCGCCCAGCGCATAGCTGACGACGGCCGCCGGGCCGGCCACCCCGATCGCCGCGCCGGAACCGAAGAACAGGCCCGTGCCGAGCGCCGAACCGAGACCGATCATCAGCATGGTGCGATGCCCGAGGCTGCGCGTCAGGCCACTCGAACCCTCTGAGCTCGCCGGGGCGTCCGTGCTCGCCGAGCCCTTGACCGCGTGGGCGCCGACCTGCTGATCCACCGTGTTCTCCTTCGACGAGCTGGGGTGAGGCGTGGCTGTCTCATTGAAAGCGTCGCGCTGGGCACGCTCGTGCGACACCGCGCCGGCCAACAACCGGGTCAGGGTACGTGCTCGACCCGAGCCCGTGCGTTCGGTGTTCGTCGTCAGGGGCTCCCCGTGCTCACAAGATTGGCTCGGCTGCTCTTCGTCCTTGGCCGGTATGCGGCTCTCGATGACCGCCGCTCGTCGCGGACACGCGTCAGCCCCCGAGGCGGTTGAGGCCGACCACGACGACGAGCGGGACGCCCGCCTCGTCGGAGGCGGCGAGGTCGACCTCCGCGTCGATCCCCCAGTCGTTGTCGTCATCGGGGTCGTGGATGACCTGGCGGATCTCCCATTTGTCGGGCTGCTCGGTGATGCGCAGCATCTTCGGCCCGCGGGCGTCCGCGTCGAGGAGGATCTCGTCATGCTCGTCGTAGTAGGCGCCGAGGTCGGCATCCCACGCGTCGGCATCCATGACGATCTCGGTCGGCGGGTCGGTCGTCGCCGCGACGGCTGCGTCGAGCGCGGCGAGGCCGTCGACGTCGTCGCGCGCTGCGAGCTCGACGCGCTTGAACATCGCCTTGCGGATGGCGACCTTCATCGCGCGCGGGTTGGCCGTGAGGGGACGCTGCTTCAGCACCGTCTCCTGCTGCACCGGCGCGTCACCCGGGTGCGTCAGGGCCTCCCACTCGTCGAGCAGGCTCGAGTCGGTCTGACGGATGACCTCCCCGAGCCACTCGATGAGGTCGGCGAGTTCCTCGTTCTTCTTCGACTCGGGCACGCTCTGACGCAGGGTGCGGTACGCGTCGGTGAGGTAGCGCAGGACGACGCCCTCGCTGCGCGCGAGGTCGTAGAAGCGGATGAGATCGCCGAAGCCCCAGGCATTCTCGTACATCTCGCGCACGACGGACTTGGGTGACAGTTCGTACATGCGCACCATCGGTTGGCTCTGCGCGTACGTCTCGAACGCCGCGTCGAGCAGGTCGGAGAGCGGCTTCGGCCACGTCACGTCCTCGAGGCGCTCCATGCGCTCGTCGTACTCGATGCCGTCGGCCTTCATCTCGGCGATCGCCACGCCGCGCGCCTTGTGCTGTTGCGCCATGAGCACCGGGCGAGGGTCGTCGAGGATCGACTCGATGACACTGACGACATCGACCGCGTAATCCTGTGCGTTCGTGCGCGCCGCAGCGCGTGCGCCCTCGTTCGTCGAGGTGTCGACCTCCGGCGCGTCACCGCGGGCGGGGGCGGCGTCGTCGGGACTCAGCATGTCGAGGACGGCGAGGGCGAACGGTGCGAGCGGCTGGTTGAGCGCGAAGTTGTCCTGCAGGTCGACCGTGAGGTCGACCTGGCGCCCGTCGGCCTGCGGTTCGTCGAGTCGCCGGACGACGCCGGCGGCCAGCATCTCGCGGTAGAGGCCGATCGCGCGGCGAGCGAGCTTCGCCTGCCCCTTGCGATCCTCGTGGTTGTCGCGCACGAGATCGCGCACGGCGACGAACGGGTCGCCGTCGCGGGCGATGAGGTTGAGCAGCATCGAGTGCGTGATGCGCATGCGACTGACGAGCGCTTCGGGCTCGCTCGCGACGATGCGCTCGAAGCTCTCCTCACTCCAGTTGATGAAACCCTCCGGCGGCTTCTTGCGCTGCACCTTCTTGAGCTTCTTCGGGTCGTCACCGGCCTTCGCGATGTTGCGTGTGTTCTCGATGACGTGCTCGGGCGCCTGGACGACCACGGTGCCGCTCGTGTCGAACCCCGCACGGCCGGCCCGCCCGGCGATCTGGTGGAACTCGCGCGACTTGAGCATGCGCTGGCGGGTGCCGTCGAACTTCGTCAGGCCGGAGAGCACGACGGTGCGGATCGGCACGTTGATGCCGACGCCGAGCGTGTCGGTGCCGCAGATCACCTTCAGCAGACCGGCCTGCGCGAGCGTCTCGACGAGACGGCGGTACTTCGGCAACATGCCGGCGTGGTGCACACCGATGCCGTGACGGATGAGTCGTGAGAGCGTCTTGCCGAAGCCGGTGGAGAAGCGGAAGTCGCCGATCATCTCGGCGATCCTGTCGCGATCCTCACGGGAGGCGACCTTGAGCGACATGAGCGCCTGCGCGTTCTCCAGCGCCTGGGCCTGCGTGAAGAACACGACGTAGACGGGCGCCTGACGCGTCTCGAGCAGCTCCTCGATCGTCTCGTTGAGTGGTGTCGTCGACCAGTGATAGCTGAGCGGCACGGGACGCTCGGCCCCCGCGACGGTGACGGAGGCGCGTCCGGTGCGACGCGTCATGTCCTCCTCGAAACGGCGCACGTCACCGAGCGTCGCGGACATGAGCAGGAACTGCGCCTGCGGCAGTTCGAGCAGCGGCACCTGCCACGCCCAGCCGCGATCGCCCTCGGAGTAGAAGTGGAACTCGTCCATGATGACGAGGCCGACGTCGGCGTCCTTGCCCTCGCGCAAGGCGATGTTGGCGAGGATCTCCGCGGTGCAGCAGATGATGGGCGCGTCGGCGTTGACCGAGGCATCGCCCGTCAGCATGCCGACGTGCTCGGCACCGAAGATCTCGCACAGCGCGAAGAACTTCTCGCTCACGAGAGCCTTGATCGGCGCTGTGTAGAAGCTCACCCGGTCGCCTGCGAGCGCCGCGAAGTGCGCCGCCGTCGCGACCATCGACTTACCCGAGCCCGTGGGCGTCGCGAGGATGACGTTCTTGCCGTCGAGCACCTCGATGATGGCCTCTTCCTGGTGCGGATAGAGGCTGAGGCCACGATCGCCCGCCCAGGCGGTGAACTCCTCGTAGATGCGGTCGGCGTCAAACGTCTTCGGCAACCGCTGCGTCAGCGTCTTGACGCGCGGGTTCGCCTCCCGCGCAGCGGCATCCGCGGACGCGGCGAAGTCGCCCGCGACGTCCTGCGCGCCGGGATGGACGGTCTCGACGGCGCCGGCCGCGGCGTCGTCGGGCGATTCGTTCGTCATGTCAGCCTTGCTGCTCGGTGTGGTCGACGGGGCATCCCGCTGCGCGAAGTCGTCGTGCGGGATCGCGGACGAGGTCGAGGGCGCGGCTCACCAGATGTGGCGCTGGCCCGGCAACAGCCGCAGGTCGCCGTACTCGAAGGTGCGCTTGCGCGATTTGCCCTTGCCCTTGACGGGCGCGAGCACCATGAGCTGCACACCCTCGGCGTGCTCGAGGTCGACGCGCACCGCGTCACCGAACTCGGGCACGACGACGTACAGGACGATGGCCGTCGCGCGCTGCGCGACCGTGCGGTTCTCGTTCTCGGCGCGCACCGCGAGGACGCGGCGCAGCTCGGCCAGCACCGCTTCGGGCTCGGGCTGCTCGCCCAGCGCGGCGGGGTCGGCGAAGACTATGTCGACGTCCGGCGCGACGGCCTGGTTGCTTGCGGCCGTCGGCTCACCGGTGGAGTCGATCGTCGGTTCGCCGTCGACCGACATCGCGAACGGGTAGAACTCGCCGTTCTTCTCGAGGTGCTCCATCGCCGCGCCGAGCGCTGCGGAGAGCAGTTCGTCGAGGTCGGCCTGCGCCTGCGGTGACGCGACGTCGCGCCACGTGCCGTTCGAGCGGTCGTCGGATGCTGCGGGGGTGTCGTTCACCATCGGTGCGCCTCCTCGGCGTCGGTGTGGTCGGGTTCTCCTCGTCGAGAACAACCCAACCACATCATGCCGACAACCCCGGAATTCCGCCGAATCCGAGCCCCTGAGGCTCAGGCCGCCGACCACCCGCCGTCCGAGGTGAGCACCGCGCCGTTGATGTTGGTCGAGTCGTCGCTCAACAGGAAGGTGGTCGAGGCGTGCTCCAGCCATTCGCCGATCGTGTTGCCGGCGGTGATCGGGGTGTTCGTCATCGTCTTCTCCAGATCTGAGGCGCCCACGGCGCCCGAGGGTGCGGTGTCGATCGAACAGCAAGGGCTACTCATCGCCCCCTTCGATCCCTTCACCTCGACGAGGCGCGTGGATGAGGTCTGGGCGGACGTTCATGTGTTCGTCGATTTATCAGGGCTGCCCGTCGTCGGGGGGCTGCGACCATCTGTCGACGTGTTGTGCGACGTTGCAGCGACGCGTCGTCGTCAGGCCCTCGGAGCGTCGATCCGGGACGCGTCCGAGCGTGGCAGCCGAGACGGGCGCCGGCAGCCTGTCAGACTGGAGCGGCCCGCTACCCCGGCCTTGCGGAGGGGATGCGTACATCGACAGGGTTCTACGCCCCCTGATCGTTTGGCAGCGTGTGAGGCAGCAGCGGGCAAGCAGCCGGGTTCGGCCGAGAGTCGGACCTCAAGACGCGCGAGACGAGAGCGAACGAGAAGATCATGACCCCACGACGCGCCGCGTCATCGTCCGCGCCCATCCGTCTGACGCGGCGTGGGCGCATCGTCGTGACGTGCCTCGTCGTCGCGCTGTGCGCGGGATTGCTGCTGCTCATGACGTCGACACGCTCGGACCCGCAGCTCGTCCCGTCGTTCGACGCGCCCCTCGGCGGGCTGGACGAGTCGAAGGTGCCGAACGGCTGGGGGCCGCTCGTCGCGGCGGCGTCGCGCGAATCGGGCGTGCCCGGCGCTGTGCTCGCTGCGCAGCTCGAGGTCGAGTCGAAGTGGAACCCGAAGGCCGTCTCGCACGCGAACGCCAAGGGGCTCGCCCAGTTCACGCCCGATGCGTGGGCCAGCCACGGCAAGGGCGACCCGTTCGACCCCGCCGACGCCGTCGCCGCACAGGGGCGTTTGATGCGTGAACTGAAGCAGCGGGCCGAACGTTCAGGCATCGCCGACAACCCCATGCGCCTCGCGCTCGCCGGCTACAACGCAGGCTTCGGCAACGTGACGAAGTACCAGGGCGTCCCGCCGTTCGCGGAGACGGAACACTACGTCGACGCCATCGCCCACGCGATGGGCAAGTATGCCAAGCCCCTGCCGCCGACGAGTGGTGCGTCGATGGGCGGGGCCGCGAGGAGTGGAGCGACGCGACCTGCGTCATGACCCGCGTGTCTGCTGGACCGAATGTGGACGCAAATCACAGATGTAGACGGGAATCGCAGTAGGGGCGGGCAGGTCGGGACCTGGCACAACGGCGATTTTCGTCCACATTCGTCGCGCCGACGAGTGGTGGGCCCTGTGGGGCTCGAACCCACAACCTACGGATTAAAAGTCCGCAGCTCTGCCAATTGAGCTAAAGGCCCTTGCTGCTCCGTTCCTGGCACCCAGATCCTCGCATCGGGCTCGATGCGCCAGACGAGCATGGCGACGAGTCGTCCGACTCACGATCGTCGACTCTCACGGCCACCGTGCAGCGCGAGACAGCCTAGCCCCGCCCGACGCGTCACGACGAACCGGGCGGGGCGAGCCTTGCGAGCGGGTGCCGACGAACGGGGCGAGCGGCGGCTCAGCTGTAGGCCGGGCGGTCGCCGTCCTCGGGTTCGACGTGCGTGCGCCGCTCCTCGTCGGTGCTGGTCACCGCACCCGGCAGCGCGTGCTCGGCGATGATGCGACCGGAGTCATCGCTGATGACGACAGTGCTGTGCTCCGCCATCGTCAGGTTCTCGGCGAGCTGGTCACGCGTGAGCTTCGGCATGTTCATGCCCAGACGCTCGAAGCCTGCGTCGAGCAGTTCCATCGCGCCGTCACGATCGCCCGGCCGCACTCGCCCGGCGACGTCGCCGAGCATGTCCGCGAACCGGCCGAGCGAACCCTCGCCATACTCCTCGGTGAACTTCTCGTTCACCACGTAGTTCCACGTCCCCATGACGCACCACCTTTCCTCACTGCCACGCTACTGCGTTGTTGCACTATGGAACACCCCAGGGGCCACCCGAGGTCACACTGGGCATCCCCCGGGTCGCCATCGATCGCCGCGTCGTCCCGGGGCCGCGCTGGAGCTCGGGGTGTCATCGGTCTCCGACGACGCCCCGAGCTCACGCCGCGCGCCCGGATCGCCGTCGATCACCCACGGCGCCCGAATGGCTGCCTCAGCCCAGGGATGCCGCCGCCGTCAGCGGCACGCCCGTCTTCGACTCGAGCTCGGCGAACGTCACGTCCGGTGCGAGTTCGGTGACGACGAGACCATCGGGCGTCACGTCGATGACGGCGAGGTCGGTTATGATGCGCTCGACGACACCGAGCCCCGTGATCGGCAGGGTGCACGCGGGCAGGATCTTGGGCGATCCGTCCTTCGCGCAGTGCTCCATGAGGACGATGACCTTCTTCGCGCCATGCACGAGATCCATCGCGCCACCCATGCCCTTGACCATCTTGCCCGGGATCATCCAGTTCGCGATGTCACCGTCCGCCGACACCTGCATGGCACCGAGGATGGCCGCATCGACCTTGCCGCCCCGGATCATGCCGAACGACATGGCCGAGTCGAACGTCGACGCCCCGCGCCGCAGCGTCACCGTCTCCTTGCCCGCATTGATGAGGTCGGGATCGACGGCGCCCTCGCTCGGATACGCGCCCACCCCCAGCAGCCCGTTCTCCGACTGCAGGACGAGTTCGACGTCGTCCGCCACGTAGTTCGGCACGAGCGTCGGCAACCCGATGCCCAGGTTGACGTAATCGCCGTCCTGCAGCTCCGCCGCAGCACGCGCCGCCATCTGCTCTCGCGTCCAGGCCATGTCAGTCACCCTCCGTCTCGCGGGTCGTGCGCTTCTCGCACTCTCGGTCGAACGCACGCCCCCCGAACAGTCGCCCATCCATCTCAGTCCCCCTCCGTCTCGCGGGTCGTGCGCTTCTCGCACTCTCGGTCGAACGCACGTCCCCCGAACAGTCGCCCATCCATCTCAGTCGCCCTCCGTCTCGCGGGTCGTGCGCTTCTCGATCCGCTTGTCGTCAGCCTGTTCGGACGTCAATTCCACGACTCGCTGCACGTAGATGCCGGGCAGGTGGACGTCGTCGGGGTGGATGTCGCCCGGCTCGACGAGCTGCTCCACCTCCGCGACGACGACGCGGCCCGCCATCGCACACAGCGGGTTGAAGTTGCGCGCCGACAGGTTGAACACCAGGTTGCCGTGACGATCACCCTTCGCCGCACGCACGAGTGCGAAGTCCGTCGTGATGGCCTCCTCGAGCACGTACGGCTTCGCGTCGTCGCCGTCACCGTAGACGCGCGTCTCCTTCGCCGGTGAGGCCTTCTCTACCGAGCCGTCGGCCGCGTACTTCCACGGCATGCCGCCGTCGGCGACCTGCGTACCCACACCCGTCGCCGTGTAGAACGCGGGGATGCCTGCGCCACCGGCGCGCAACTTCTCCGCGAGGGTGCCCTGCGGCGTCAGGTGCACCTCCAGCTCGCCCTCGAGGTACTGGCGCGCGAATTCCTTGTTCTCGCCCACGTACGACGCGATGACGGTGCGCAGGCGCCCGTCGCGCAGCAGCACGCCGAGACCCCAGTCGTCGACCCCACAGTTGTTGGAGACGACGTCAAGATCCTTCGCGCCGTGCTCGTGCAGCGCCGCGATGAGGACGCTCGGGATGCCGCACAGCCCGAACCCTCCGACGGCGAGCGACGAACCGTCACCGATGTCGGCGACCGCTTCCGCAGCCGAGGCCACCACCTTGTCCATGAACCCTCCAGATCGCGCTTCGTGAGATGCACCTCACACCATGCCGACTTCAGTTAATCATCCTTAACCGAGGCGTGGGGGTGCGGCTTGCGACCGGCCCCGCGCGCGACGACACTTCGAGCATGACGAGCCAGCTGCGCGAACCCCTGTACGGCCTCCTCCTCGACGTCGACGGACCCATCGCGAGCCCGGTGACGCGCACCGTCGCGATCCCGTCGATCGCCACGGATCTCGTCGCGATGGCGCGGGCGGGCGTCCCCATCGTGTTCAACACGGGGCGCTCCGACGACTTCGTCGCAGCCACCGTCATGCCCGCCCTGCTCGACGCCGGACTACCCGACGACGCGCCCGTCATCGCCGTCTGTGAGAAGGGCGCGACGTGGTTCACCCCGACGCGCGCGCACCTGCGCAACGCGGGCGTCGACCTGCGCGTCGACGACGCCCTGCGCGTTCCGACGGGGCTCGTCGAGTACTGCCGCAGTATCGCCCCCGATTTCGACGACGCCATGTTCTTCGACGACACGAAGAAGGCCATGGTGAGCCTCGA
The DNA here is from genome assembly GCF_017565385.1 of Dermacoccus sp. NHGro5. Lineage (NCBI taxonomy): Bacteria > Bacillati > Actinomycetota > Actinomycetes > Micrococcales > Dermacoccaceae > Dermacoccus > Dermacoccus sp. NHGro5. Next base: position 38,849 of record NZ_JAGEKQ010000014.1, read on the forward strand.
GGCGCACCATGGCATCGACCTCGACGTCTACCGCGAACGTCAGCACGCGTTCGATCAGCGGGTTTGGGATTACCTCGCCGAGCAGGAGATCGGCGTCGTCTGGGGTGAGCGAGAAGCGCTCAACGGCAGTGAAGACATCGCCGTCCGCATCGATCCGACGATCATCTCGACCGACATCGAGCACGTCGGGGTCGGCAAGAACGTCGGTGCCGACAAGGCGATCGAACTGCTCGCCGCGCGCGGCATCACCCCGCGCGAGTGGCGCACCCTCGGCGATTCTCGCAGCGACTACGCGATGGCTGATCGTCTGCACGAGCGTGGATTCGTCGTGCGCCACGGCGACGTTCGCCCCGCCGACGGCCTGCTCGAGCGCACCTACCCCGTCGAGGTCACGCCCGATCCGGCGCTGACGAACGACGCCGCCGGCGCCGCGTTCCTCACGCGATGGCGCGCCGACGTCAAGCGCGGCGAGGCATCGGCGGCGTTCTGACGGAGCGGTTCGCGGCCAGAACAACGGGCCGAGGAAATATCGCGTCCCTAACCACCGTTGTCGCATGGGCCCCACGAGGCGCGGTCCGTGGCCGCGCCCGATCCTGACGAAAGGCCCCCGCATGCCCCAGCTGTTCGAACCCCTCACCCTGCGCGACGTCGAGTTCCGCAACCGCATCTGGCTCACGCCGATGTGTCAGTACAGCTGCGAGGCGTGCGACGGTATCCCGACCGCGTGGCACTTCGTCCACTACGCGACGCGCGCCGTCGGTGGTTTCGGGCTCGTGCTGACGGAGGCCACCGCCGTCGCGCCCGAGGGGCGCATCAGCCCCCAGGACGCCGGCCTGTGGAACCACGACCAGGTGGCCGCATGGCGCCGCGTCGTCGACGCCGTCCACGCGAACGGCGCGAAGATCGGAGTCCAGCTCGCGCACGCCGGACGCAAGGCCTCGACCTACCGCCCCTTCGCGGGTGAGCCCTCCGGCAGCGTGCCCGTCGACGCAGGCGGTTGGGAGGCTCTCGGCCCGTCCGCGGTCGCCTTCGACGGTTACGCAACGCCCCGCGCCATGACGCTCGCCGACATCGACGACGTCGTGGACGCCTTCGTCGACGCCGCCCGACGCGCGGACGAGGCCGGTTTCGACGTCGTCGAGCTCCACGCAGCGCACGGCTACCTGCTGCACGAGTTCCTCTCCCCTGCCTCCAACCGCCGTGACGACGAGTACGGCGGCTCCTTCGAGAACCGCGCCCGTCTGCTGCTACGCATCGCGACCGAGGTGCGCGGGGCCTGGCCGGAGGCGAAGCCGCTCTTCGTGCGGGTCTCGGCCACCGATTGGGCCGAGACGGGCTGGAACATCGACGAGACCGTCCGCCTCGCTCGCGAGCTGAAGTCCGTCGGCGTCGACCTCGTCGACACGAGCACCGGCGGCAACGTGCCCGCCGACATCCCCGTAGGGCCCAACTACCAGGTGCGTTTCGCGTCCGAGATCCGGCGCGGGGCCGATATTGCGACCGGAGCCGTGGGACTCATCACGGAGCCCGCGCAGGCCGAGGCGATCCTCACCGAGGGCGACGCCGACGTCGTCCTCATCGGACGAGCAGGCCTGCGCGAGCCGTATTGGCCGCTGCGCGCCGCCGCCGAACTGGGTCTGACATGGCGCGAGACGCCGTATCCGGCGCAGTACACGCGCGGCGCGTGGGAGCACGCCCGGGGCTGAGATGCCGTCGACCGCCCCGGCCCTCGAGAACGTCGGGGCGGTCTTCCCGGCCGAAGAATGCGGACGACGACGCCGGAATCATCCGGCTCCCGTCAGGCCGGTCGTACGTCCGCTGCCTTCCCCTCGTCCGTGTCGGTCTGCGCCGCCCCGGCGAACTGTGCCTCGTACAACCGCCAGTAGGCGCCGCGCGCGGCGAGCAGATCGTCGTGCGAGCCCTGTTCGACGATGCCGCCGTTCTCCATGACGAGAATGATGTCGGCGTCACGGATCGTCGACAGTCGGTGGGCGATGACGAAGCTCGTGCGATCCTGACGCAGCGCCGCCATTGCCTGCTGGAGCGTCGCCTCCGTGCGCGTGTCGACCGATGACGTCGCCTCGTCGAGGATGAGGATGTCGGGCCGCGCGAGGAAGGCGCGCGCGATGGTGATGAGCTGACGCTCACCCGTCGAGATGGAGCCGCCCTCGTCGTCGATGATCGTGTCATAGCCGTCGGGCAGTGAGTGCACGAACCGGTCGACGAACGTCGCGCGAGCGGCTTCGAGCAGTTCGTCGTCGCTCGCGTCGAGCCGCCCGTAGCGCAGGTTGTCGGCGATCGTGCCGCGGAACAGCCAACTGTCCTGCAGCACCATCCCGAAGTGGCAGCGCAACTCCTCGCGTGGCACGTCACGCACGTCGACCCCGTCGACGAGGATGCGACCCGCATCGACGTCGTAGAAGCGCATGACGAGGTTGACGAGCGTCGTCTTGCCCGCACCCGTCGGCCCGACGATGGCGACCGTCTGGCCGGGCTCGATCCGCAGGTCGAGGCTCGTGATGAGCGACGCGTCAGGGTCGTAACCGAAGCGCACGTCATCGAAGACGACCTCTCCGCGCAGCGGCGTCGGCAGGTGCGCGTTCTCGCCGGCACCGCGCCCGCGGGCGTCGCGCGACTCCTCCGGCGCGTCGAGCACCTCGAACACGCGCTCGGCGCTCGCGACGCCGGACTGCAGCAGGTTGATCATCGACGCGATCTGCGTGACGGGCTGCGTGAACTGGCGCGAGTACTGGATGAACGCGGTGACGTCACCGAGCGTCATCTGCCCCGACGCGACGCGCACGCCGCCGATGACGCAGATCGCGACGTACTGCAGGTTGCCGACGAACATCATGATCGGCATCATCAGCCCCGACAGGAACTGCGCGCGGCGCGAGACCTCCGTCAAGGAGGCGTTCGTCGACGCGAACGCCGCCTCCACCTGCGGCCCGCGCCCGAAGACCTTGACGAGCTCGTGCGCCGTGAACGCCTCCTCGATCTGCCCGTTGAGCGTGCCCGTGTGCGCCCACTGGGCCACGTACTGCCCCTGCGAACGCTTCATGATCTGCCCGGCGACGAGCATGACGAGGGGAATGGTCAGCAGTGCGACGATCGTCAGCTGCCACGAGACCGTCAGCATCATGACGACGACGCCGAGCACCGTGCAGATCGACACGAGCAGCTGCCCCGCCGACTGCTGCATCGACTGCCCGACGTTGTCTATGTCGTTCGTCACGCGCGAGAGCAGCTCGCCGCGCGGGCGCGAGTCGACATAGGACAGCGGCACGCGCTGCAGCTTGGCGTCGACGTCGGCGCGCAGTTTCTCCACCGTCCGTTGTACGACGGTGTTGAGCAGACGCGCCTGCACGACCTGCAGCAGCGATGCGACGACGTAGAGCGCGACGACGGTGAGCAGGATCGTCGCGACACGGTCGAAGTCGATGCCCGCGCCCGGTACGAGGTCCATCGCCGCGACCATGTCGGCCATCTTCGACTGCCCCGACGCGCGCAGCGCCGCCACGGCCTGTGCCTTCGTCGAGCCCAGGGGCAGATGCATGCTCACCGAGCCCGCGAACACTGCGTCGACGGCCTTGCCGAGCACCTTCGGCGCGACGACGTTCATGACGACGGCCGTGACGCTGAGCGCCAGTACCGCGATGACGCGCAGCCGATGCGGTTTCAGCAGCCCGATGAGGCGGCGCGCGGATCCGCCGAAGTTCAGCGACTTCTCCGCGGGCGCCATCGCCGCGCCATGACCCCCGCGACGCGGCCCTCCGGCCGGCGGGCCCGGCGGGCGAGTGACCGAGCCGGGCGATGCGGCCGATGCGGCGGGCCCCGACGGCTGACGGCGGCTCACGCCGCTCCCTCCTGACGTCCGAGCTGCGAATCGACCACCTCGCGGTACGGCGCGCACGTGGCGAGCAGTTCCTCGTGCGTGCCCATGCCGACGGCCGCGCCGTCCTCGAGGACGATGATGAGGTCGGCGTCGGTGATCGTCGAGACGCGCTGGGCGACGATGAGCACCGTCGCGTCCTTCACCTGCGGCGCGAGCGCGGCACGCAGCCGCCTGTCGGTCGCGAGGTCGAGTGCGCTGAACGAGTCGTCGAACAGGTAGATGCGGGGCTTCGCGACGAGCGCCCGAGCGATGCACAATCGCTGCCGTTGGCCACCGGAGACGTTGCTACCGCCCTGCTCGATGACGGCGTCGAGGCCGCCGTCCATTCTCTCGACGAAGTCACGCGCCTGTGCCGTCTCGAGCGCGGACCACAGCTCGTCGTCGGTGGCGTCGGGTTTGCCGTAGCGAAGGTTCGACGCGACGGTGCCGGAGAACAGATAGGCGTGCTGCGGGACGAGGCCGATGCTGCCCCACAGCGCCTGCGGGTCGAGTTCGCGCACGTCGACGCCGTCGATGCGCACCGCGCCGGCCGACACGTCGAACAGTCGCGCGACGAGGCCGAGCACCGTCGACTTGCCCGAACCGGTCGAGCCGATGAGCGCGACGCGTTGGCCGGGGCGGGCGGTGAACGACAGGTCGCGCACGACAGGTTCGTCGGCGCCCGGATAGCGCATCTCGGCGTGCTCGAGTTCGACGACGCCGCGCACCCCACCGTCGGGCAGGATCGGTGACGGAGGCTCGACCACGCTCGAGCGCGTGTCCAGTACCGCCGTGATGCGCTCGGCAGCCACTGCGGCGCGCGGGATCATGACGAGCATGAACGTGGCCATCATGATGGCCATGAGGATCTGCATGAGATAGCTCATGTACGCCGACAGCGCGCCGATCTGCAGGTCGCCGTCACCGACGCGGTGGCCGCCGAACCACCAGATGGCGACCGTCGAGAGGTTCATGACGAGGAACACCGTCGGGAACATGAAGGCCATGAGGTTGCCGACGCGGATCTGCGCGTTCGCGAGCGCCGAGTTGGCGGCGCCGAAACGCTGCAACTCGTGCGGTTCCCGGACGAACGCACGCACGACGCGGATGCCCGACAGGTGCTCGCGCATGACCCGGTTGACGCCGTCGAGCCGCTCCTGAACCGTGCGGAACCCGGGCACCATGCGCGAGACGATGAGGCCGATCGCGACGGCCAGCACCGGCACGGCGACGACCATGAGCCACGACAACCCGACGTCCTGATGCAGCGCCATCATGACGCCGCCCACCATCATGATCGGCGCCGTCACCATGAGGTTGGCGCCCATGAGAACGAGCATCTGCACCTGCTGCACGTCGTTCGTCGAGCGCGTGATGAGCGACGGCGCGCCGAACTCGGCGACCTCGCGCGAGCTGAAGCGCTGGACGGCGCCGAAGACGCGGGCCCGCATGTCGCGTCCGGCGTTCATCGCGATGCGGGCCGAGAACCAGGCCGCGCAGATCGCGGCGCACACCTGGACGAGGCTGACGAGCAGCATCCAGCCGCCGGTGCGCCAGATGTAACCGGTGTCGGCGCGTACGACGCCGTGGTCGACGATGTCGGCGTTGAGGTTCGGCAGATACAGCGACGCGGCGACGCTGACGAGTTGCGCGGCGACGAGCCCGAGCAGCAACCGACCATGGGGCGCCAGCGACTGACGCACGAGTGAGACGAGCACGTGCTCAGCCTAGGTGCGCCAGGACCGACAACCCCGTCAGGTCGCGGTTGTCGGCGGTTTCGGCGCCCTCACGGCGCCGGTAGCATGGGCGGGTGAGTCACGTCGGGTATTCAGGGTTGTTCGGGCTCACGGGCCGTTGGTACGTCGTCGTCGCGTTCATCGCGCGCCTGCCACTGGCCATGTCGCAACTCGGCACGCTGCTGCTCGTCGCGACGACGACCGACTCCTACACCTACGCCGGCATCTGCGCGGGAGCGCTGGCGGTGTGCAACGCCATCGGTTCGCCCTGGTTCGGTTCCCTCACCGACCGGCTCGGCCAGACGCGCATCCTTCTCGTGCAGTGCCTCGGCGGCGCGGCGGGCCTCGTCGGTGTCGTCGCCACCCGCTACTTCGATACGCCCTGGTGGCTGACGGCCATCGTCGCGGCGCTCGCCGGGTTCGCGCTGCCGCAGATCGGTCAGCTCGCCCGCGTGCGCTGGCGTCCTATCATCGGATCGCACGGCGCCGATGGGCGGCTCGTCACGACCGCATTCTCCTACGAGGGAGCCGCGGACGAGGCGTCGTTCGTCGTCGGCCCGATGCTCGTCGGCGCGTTCGCGGCCTTGTTCGGGACGTGGGCGCCGCTGCTCGCCGCCGCGGCGCTGCTGCTGTGGTTCGGTCTGCAGTTCGCACGTCACCCCAGCGCCTCACTGGTCACGCCGGCCCCGACGGGCTCGTCGCGCATACCGGTGTGGAGCGCCGCGTTCACCGTCCTGTTCGTCGCGCAGTTCCTCATCGGCAACCTGTTCGGCTCGATCCAGACCGGTACGACGATGATGACGCGCGCCGCCGGCCACGCCGAGAGCGCCGGGTTGTTCCACGCGCTGCTCGGCATCGGTTCCGTCAGCGCCGGCCTCGCGTTGGGCCGCGTGCGCCGCACCCCGGATCACGCGCGCCGGCTGCTCCTCTTCGCGACGGCCATGTGGGTGCTGTCGCTGCCGTTGCTCGCCGTCGACGGGCTGTGGGGGCTCGCAGGTGAGCTCGTCATCCTCGGCTTCGCGATCGCGCCGTACATGATCACGACGTTCACGCTCGGCGAACTCATCACCGATCGCGGGCGCCTCGCGACGGCCATGACGTTCCTCGCCGGCGCGACAGGCCTCGGCTACGCCAGCGGAGCGGGCATCGCCGGACGCCTCGTCGACGCCCACGGCGCGACGGCCGCGTTCGCCGTCACGCTCACGGCGACGAGCGTCGCCCTCGGCCTCGCCGTCGCGGCGCGCGGTTTGTTGCGGCGCGCGCAAGCGCGCGCTGCGCAGGTGTGACCAGCCGACGTCGCCGACGTGGTGGTGCCGCGTCAGCGCCTCTCGCTAGGCTGAGGTCATGCCTCGTTTCACGCTTCCCGCTCTCGACTCCCCGGCCGCGCAGGCCGCCATCTCCGCCGCGACGGCGGCCGCCACGACGCTGGTGCGTCCCGCGCGCTTCCCGCGCTGGGTGCGACGCGGCGTCGCGATGTCGTCGACGCTGACGAGCGTCGGCATGGCGATGGCGGGCGAGCGCCGTCCCGCGAGTTCCCGCCTGGCCGACTCGAACAAGGCGATCAACGTCGTCGACGGGCGCGCCACATCGTCGTCGATGAGCGACCTGGCCGCCGCCGCGACGGCCGGCATGGGCCTCGTGACGTCCGGGCTCGCGCTGCGCATCGACAAGAACGTCGAGAAGATGCTGCTCAAGCGCGGCGTGCGTCACCCGCGTCTGTGGATGGCTGTCGGAGCTGCGGCGATCAGCCTCGTCGGGCCGTACGTGACGAAGCAGATCCAGGCGTCCACGGCCCGTCTGCAGGAGAAGGCGCTGCCGAAGGAGACGCTCGAGTCGACGCTCAGCGACCCGCTCGGCACGAAGCAGAAGTCGTCTGCGCCGGCCGGTCAGATCGAATCCGCGAACACCTCACGCCCCGCGGCCGGCGACGACGACGAGCGCAGCGAGAGCGACGAGCACACCGACCACTGAGAACACACGCGCGACGTCGGCACAGGCCGTCGCGGCACTTCGGGCAGCCCCCGCTTCGGCGAGATGCTGCCCGAAGCTCTTCTGCCACCGGGTCGTCTTCGGCGCGCCCAGCGACGTGAACGGCAGGTAGCCGAGGACGACCGCGATCGCCGCCGCATCCCCGACCCAGCGCGCCGCTCCCCCGGCGCGCACACCGAACCAGGCGCCCGTCAGTGTTGCGACGGCGGCGAGGAACGCCGAACCGTGCCACAGCAGCGCGGCCCGCCGGCCGCTGCGCGCGTCGGGGCCGAGCCGCGCCGCCATCCACGTGACGACGGACGTCCGCACCGAACGACGCGTCAGCAGGACGAGGGCCGCAGCAGCGACGACGAGCAGCAGGAGCAACCAGGACTTCACCGCGGCATTGTCTCGCGTTTCGCCGCGACCGCGCGCCGCGTTCGACGTCGTTGTCGTCGCGGACCTCGGCGTCGATCGCGCCGAGGCGATCAGTGACGCGGGGGCGAGCGCCCGGCCATCAGCGTGACCTCGACGAATGCGGACGAAAATCGCCGATGGGGACGCCGTTCGCCGTTGGGGACGAGAATCGCGGATGGGCACAGGGGGCGAGGCGCGGGGGTCAGGCGCGGTCTTGTTCCTGCTCCATCTGCTGCACGAACTCGCGCTTGCTCGACTGCCACGCGTCCTCGTCATGGCCGGGGCGCCAGTATCCGGAGATCGACGCGTGCGCACGAGCGACGCTCTTCTCGACGATGAGCAACCGGCGCATCTCCTTGATCATCTCGGCGTTGCCGTGCACGAACACGCGCAGCCCGTCGGGGGCATCACCGTCGCGCAGACCCGGCACGTCGGCTGCGGCGACGACGTCGACGAGCCCGCCGCCGTGGCTGCGCGTCTCGTCCCGGTGCACCCAGACGAGGTTCATGTGCGCCAGTGCGCGCACCGGAGGGTGCACGCTCGCGTCGGCCACCTCGAGCACGACGGTGCACGCGGCGTCCTGCGGCAGCGCATCGAGCGCCGCGGCGATCGCGGGGTAGGCCGATTCGTCGCCGACGAAGAGGTGATGAGCGGCCTCCGACTCGGGCGCCCACGCGCCGCCGGGGCCGAGGAAGCCGATGACGTCGCCCGCTCGCGCCGCAGCCGCCCAGGGCCCCGCGAGGCCGGCGTCACCGTGCACGACGAAGTCGATCGCCATCGTTCCGGCCGCGTGGTCGATCGCCCGGATCGTGTAGGTCCGCGTCACCGGCCATTCCTCACGAGGCCGCTCGGCGCGGATCTGTTCGGGGTCGAACGGCGCTGCGTAGTCGGCCCCGCGCGGCGGGAAGATGAGCTTGACGTAGGCGTCCGTCACGGGTTTCGGCTCGAGGGCGCGCAGCCCGTCCCCGCTGAAGTGGACGCGCACGAGGTCGCGGGTCAGCCGCTCGGTCTGCTCGACTCTCACGTGGGTGGGCGTTCGACGCGGGCGGGCCGGCGCTGCTTCGGTGTTCGTCACGATGTCCTCGTCTCGTCGGGGCTCCTCGGCGCCGCAGGGGCACCTCGCTGCGATCCTGATCGGCCATTTCCAGTGGCACCCACGAAGGAACGACACCGAGGCCACGCAGTGGAGCCAACCCCAAACTAAGGCTCACCTAACCTCTGGGCAAATCAGTGTCCTCGGGCAAGGCGGAGGCCCTGGGCAAGTCCGGGCGATGTTCGTACAGTGACCACATGACCGGTGCTCCCACGCCTCGCGAAGCGCTCGACCGCATCGCCTTCCTGCTCGAACGTCGCCGTGCGGGTACATACCGCGTCAAGGCGTTCCGTGGCGCCTCGCGCGCGATTGCCGCGCTCGACGAGGAGACGTTGCGCGCGAAGGCCGCCGACGGCTCCCTCGCGGACGTCTCCGGCATCGGCAAGACGACGCTCGCCGTCATCACCGAGGCACTCGACGGCCGCGTCCCGAGCTACCTCGACCAGCTGGAGGAATCGAGCCCCGAGCACCTCGTCGAGGGCGCGCAGCGTGTCATGGCCGCCGTCAAGGGCGACTGCCACACCCACTCGGACTGGAGCGACGGCGGCTCACCGATCGACGAGATGGTCATGGCAGCGATCTCCCTCGGGCGCGAGTACATCGTGCAGACCGACCACTCCCCCTCGCTGCGCGTCGCCAACGGGCTGAGTGCCGAGCGGCTGACGAAGCAGCTCGGCGTCATCGACGCGATGAACTCGGCCCTCGGGGCGACGGGCACCCCGTTCGTCCTGCTCAAGGGTATCGAGGTAGACATCAAGGAGGACGGCTCCCTCGACCAGCGCGCCGACATGCTCGACCGCCTCGACGTGCGGGTCGCGTCGGTTCACTCCAAGCTGCGTTCGGGCCCGGCTGCCATGACGAAACGCATGCTCGGCGCCATCGAGAACCCCCACACGACGATCCTCGGGCACTGCACCGGCCGCCTCGTCGACGGCGAACGCGGCGTCCGCCCACCGTCGACGTTCGATTCCAAGGCCGTGTTCGCTGCATGCGCCGAGCACCGCGTCGCCGTCGAGATCAACGCGCGCCCCGAACGCTGCGACCCGCCCGACGATCTCATCCGCGAGGCGATCGACGCCGGCTGCTACTTCTCCCTCGACTCCGACGCGCACGCGCCCGGCCAGCTCGACTTCCTCCAGTACGGCGCCGCGCGCATCGAGGAGCTCGGCGTGCCGCTCGAGCGCGTCATCACGACGTGGGACGTCGAGCGGGTGCGTACGTTCGCGCGCAAGGAGATCGCCTGAGAAGCGCCTCGACGCCGTCCGGGCCAGGCAGCGCACCGCACGCCATGCCGCCGGAATCCCCGTCATTCCGGGCGTTTTGCGTTGCCCGGCGAACGTGTACTAAAGTTACGCAAGTTCCAGCGGGGCAAACACCGGAAGGTGAGCGGCTCGCGGGAATGATTTGTGTAGTCCCCATCGTCTAGCGGCCTAGGACACTGCCCTTTCACGGCAGCGGCACGGGTTCGAATCCCGTTGGGGATACCACGCACAGATCGGCCTTTCACGAGGCCCCGTAGCGCAGTTGGTTAGCGCGCCGCCTTGTCACGGCGGAGGTCGCGGGTTCGAGTCCCGTCGGGGTCGCCATCCCTTTCCCAAGGGCCAGATAGCTCAGTTGGTAGAGCGAGCGACTGAAAATCGCTAGGTCGGCGGTTCGACCCCGTCTCTGGCCACGCTCCACCGAGAAAGCCCCCGAGATTCGTCTCGGGGGCTTTCTCGTGTTCTGCATGCCTCCCGGTTCGAGATGCCTCCCGGTTCGAGGCGCGTTCCGCGCCGCGGCACCCCGACGTTTCACCGGGCGCGAAGCTGCCTCGTTCGGCAGCGTCGCACCCGGTCGATCACCCACCGACGGCGCGTCGTCGTCAGCTCGCGGAGAGCGCCTCGTCGAGGATCGTCAGGGCCGCACGGACGTCGTCGTCGCTGACGTTGCACGGCGGCACGACGTGCAGCCGGTTCGCGGCGGCGATGACGAGCAGGCCGTTCTTCTTGCACGCGGCCGCGACGGCGGCGGCGCGCTCGACGTCGGGCGTGCGCGCGGCGTCCTTGACGAGTTCGAGCGCCCAGAACACCCCGACGCCACGCGCCTGGCCGACCGCGTCGTGCTTCTCGGCGAGCGCCTGCAGGCCGGGGCCGAGCACGTCGGAACCGATGCGGGCGGCGTTCTCGACGATGCCCTCGTCCTGCATCGCCGCGATCGTCGCGACGCCCGCCGCGCACGCGAGCGGGTGGCCGGAGTATGTGAGGCCGCCGGGGTAGGCGCGCTCGTCGAAGTGGTGGGCGATCTCGTCGCTCAGCACGACACCGCCGAGCGGCACGTACCCCGAGTTGACGCCCTTGGCGAACGTGATGAGGTCGGGCACGACATTTGCGTGCTGGTGCGCGAACCAGGCACCGGTGCGGCCGAAGCCGGCCATGACCTCGTCGGCGATGAAGATGATGCCGTACTTCGTGCAGATCTCGCGGACGCCCTCGAGGTAGCCCGGCGGCGGCGGGATGATGCCGGCCGAACCGATGACGGGCTCGAGGATGAGAGCGGCGAACGCGTCTGCGCCCTCGGAGGTGATGGTGTGCTCGAGGTGCGTCAGCGCACGCTCGCACTCCTCGTCCTCGCTCGTCGCCCAGAACTCGCTGCGGTAGAGGAACGGACCGAAGAAGTGGACGACCTCGCTCGCGCCCTTGTCGTTGGCGAAGCGGCGCGCCTCACCGGTGAGGTGGATCGACTGCGCCGTCGCGCCGTGGTAGCTGCGGTAGGCGGCGAGCAGCTTGCGACGGCCCGTCACCTCGCGCGCCATGCGGACGGCGTGCTCGTTCGCCTCGGTACCACCGTTGGTGAAGAACACCTTGTTGAGCGTGTCGGGCAGCAGGTCGCTGATCATCTTCGCCAGCTGCGAACGCTGGTCGTTGGCGTTGCTCGGCCCGATCGTGCACAGCGTCTCGGCCTGCGTCTTGATCGCCTCGACGACGCGCGGGTGCTGGTGGCCGACGTTCGTGTAGACGAGCTGGCCGGTGAAGTCGAGGTACTCGTTGCCGTCGCCGTCCCACAGGCGGGAGCCGGACGTCTTCGTCACGACCATCGGCTTCAGCGCGGCCTGCGCCGACCACGAATGGAAGACGTGGGCCCGGTCGAGTGCGTATGTTTCGTCGGGGGTCAAGGTCTTCGGTTCACTCATGGAGCCACTCTGGGGGTTCGCACGCCCACGCGCCAACCCCGTCTCAGGGCGCGGGAGACGCGCCGTGGCGCGGCAGAAGTACCGGGGCAGGTGTGGTGTCGCTGATGGGTGGCGGCCGGTGCGCCCCGAAAACGCGCGAAGGTCCGGCCGGCTGACGCCTCACCCAGGCTGGTCGGCGAGTGAGACCCAGCGCTGCCCACACTCGTCGAGGTCGGCCGAACCGCCCGTCAGGCTCGCGAGCTCGCTCTCGAGCGCTGCGCGGTCGGCCTCCGTGACGGCGAGCACCAGGCGCGCCGTTCCTGAGGCCGCGCCTTGGGCGTAGTCGACGCCCTCGACGTGCCGCCCGGCGGCTCGCAGGGCGTTCTCGACGCGGCCGACGTCGGCGATGCCGACGTCGGCCGCCATGACGAGGCGACACTCGTACGTGACGACGCGGGCCTCGGCCAGCGCGGCGCGCACGACGTCGCCGTAGGCCCGCACGAGCCCTCCGGCGCCGAGCAGCGTGCCGCCGAACCAGCGCGTCACGACGGCGACGACGTCGCTCAGACCCGAGGCGACGAGCGCCTCCAGCATCGGCGCGCCCGCCGTGCCCGACGGCTCGCCGTCGTCGTTGCTGCGCCGCACCTGACGCTGGGGGCCGAGCACGAACGCGCTGCAGTGATGACGCGCGTCCCAGTGCTGCTTACGAGCGGCCTCGACGACGGCCCGTGCGGCCACCTCCGACACTTCGTCGTCACCCGCCCCCACCGGCGTCAGTTCACACAGGAACCGCGAGTGCTTCACCTCGATCTCGGCGATGGCCGGGCCTGCGAGGGTGGTGAACCGAGACGTCGTCATGTCCGGCGACGATACCGGGCGCGATGATGCGAAACGACGACGCGGAACGTGGCGCCCCCGTCGCGCGGGCGTCAGAATGGGGGCATGACGTCGCGCCATCTGCCCGCATCCGCTCGCGCCCTCGTCGTTGGTGGCGCCTGCGTGCTCGCCGTCGCCGCGGGGTCGTCCTCACCCGCCGCCGCCATCACGCGCAGCCCGGGTGTGAGCTCGAGCAGCACCGCCGGGGCGTCCGAGGGAGCTCAGGAGTTGACCGTGCAGACCGCCACGGCCTCCCCGAGCACCGTCAAGGGGCCGACGACGCCGACGGTCGACGAGCCTGGCGACAACGAACCCGCCCTCGTCCTGGGTGGTTTCGGCCTCGGCGCGCTCGCCCTCGTGGGGACGTTCGTCGTCGCCCGACGGCGTGTCGTCGACGATCCAGGCTTGGCCACCACCCACACGGAGTGAGACCGGTCACTCATGGCCGCGCGAGGCGCCCGGCGATCCGCGTCGATGGGCGGAAATCAACGCACCTGAGGTAGCGTTACCCCCACGACAGAAACTTAGGATCCCCAGGGCCCTCCGCCTGACGTCCGCACGCCCGCGTGCGGGGTGATGACGGCCGCCCTGGCAACACGACAGAGGGGGTCTCGCCATGGGGCGCGGCCGGGCCAAAGCCAAGCAGACCAAGGTTGCACGCGAGCTCAAGTACTTCTCGCCGGACACCGACCTCAGCGCGTTGGAGCGAGAGCTCCGTGCCTCGCGCAGCGCGAACGAAACGCGTCAGGCGCAAGCCGACGACGAGGGCGACGAGTATGACCGCTATTCCAAGTGGGCGTCGGACGACGCCTGACCACGACGGGCGCGCAACCCGCTTTTTCTTGAGTTGACGTGAACGAGAGCCTCCATCCCATCGGGACGGAGGCTCTCGTCGTGCTGACTTCTGCGTGGGCCGCCGCCGAGCTCGAGGGGCTCGAGCGCCCGTGCTCACGCGTCAGGCGTAGCTGCCCACGATCTGGCAGGCGCCGGCGTCGACGCCCTTGGCGCCGGAGATGATCTCTGCCTCTGCGGCGTCGAGGTTCTCGGTGCGTGCGATATCGCCCATGCGCCATGCGGGCAGGTCGAGTTCGGCGCACACCTCGATGGCCGTCGCGGCCTGCTCGGCGGGCAGCACGGCGACGAAGCCGACGCCCATGTTGAGGGTGCGTTCGATGTCGTCCTGGGGCACGTTGCCGACGCGCTGGGTGACGTCGAAGACGGCCGGCGGCGTCCACGTCGAACGCTCGATGCGCGCGCCCATGCCCTTGGGCAGGACGCGGGCGACGTTCGCCGCCAGGCCCCCGCCTGTGACGTGGGACAGTGCGTGGATGTCGACGCCGTCGGTGCGGATGAGGCGCAGCAGGTCAGCAGCGTAGACCCGCGTCGGTTCGAGCAGCTCCTCCCCCAGCGTGCGACCGAACTCCTCGACGTGCTTGTCGTAGCCCCACCCGGCGCTCGCGTAGACCTTGCGCACGAGCGAGTAGCCGTTGCTGTGCAGGCCGCTCGCGGCGAGGCCGAGGACGACGTCACCTTCGCGCACCGACTCGGGAAGGATGAGATCGGCCTTGTCGACGACGCCCGTCGCGGCGCCCGCGACGTCGTACTCGTCCGCGGCGAGCAGGCCCGGGTGCTCGGCCGTCTCCCCACCGATGAGGGCGACGTTCGCCTGACGGCATGCCGCTGCGATGCCCTTGACGATGGCCGCGATGCGCTCGGGCACCACCTTGCCGGTCGCGATGTAGTCGGTCATGTAGAGCGGCTCCGCGCCGCACACGACGATGTCGTCGACGACCATGCCGACGAGGTCGAACCCGATCGTGTCGTGTGTGTCGAGCGCCTGCGCGATCGCGACCTTCGTGCCGACGCCGTCCGTCGACGTCGCGAGGATCGGGTGCTCCATGCGCGCGAGGACGGAGGCGTCGAACAGCCCCGCGAACCCGCCGAGGCCGCCGAGCACCTCGGGGCGCTGGGCCTGCTTGACGGAGGCCTTCATCAGTTCGACGGCCTTGTCGCCGGCCTCGACGTCGACGCCGGCGCCGGCGTAGGTGATGGGTTCGTTGTGCTGGGTCATCGTCGTCCTTCGAAGTGCGAGGTCACGGTGCGGGCGCGGCGCCGCCGTCAGGGCTGCGGCGGCGCGGGAGGATCGAGAGGCGTCGGTCAGTTCGACGTGTGCCGACGGACCGGGCTGACGGCGGCGCCCCCGGCGTGCGAGACGCCGTCGGGGTTGGTGCGGGCGAGGTCGATCGACTCGTCCTGGCCGAGGTCGGCCGTGCCGACCGTCGTCGGATCGACGCCGCCGAACTCGACAGGCAGCTGCAGCTCGAGCAGGCCCTTGCCGAGGCGATCCTCAGCGGGCAGCTCGACGGGGTAACGGCCCGTGAAGCACGCGGTGCACAGGTTCTCGCGCGGCTGCCCGGTGGCGGCGATCATGCCGTCCTCGCTGATGTAACCGAGCGAGTCGGCACCGAGAGACGTCGCGATCTCGTCGACGACGAGGCCGTTGGCGATGAGTTCGGCGCGCGTCGCGAAGTCGATGCCGTAGAAGCACGGCCAGCGCACCGGCGGGCTCGAGATGCGCACGTGCACCTCGGCCGCGCCGGCCTCGCGCAGCATCCGCACGAGGGCGCGCTGGGTGTTGCCGCGCACGATCGAGTCGTCGATGACGACGAGGCGCTTGCCCTTGATGACGGGCTTGAGCGGATTGAGCTTGAGGCGGATGCCGAGCTGGCGGATCGTCTGGCTCGGCGCGATGAACGTCCGCCCGACGTAGGCGTTTTTCACCAGGCCCATGCCGTACGGAATCCCGGACTCCTCGGCGTACCCGATCGCGGCGGGCGTCCCGGATTCCGGCGTCGGCATGACCATGTCGGCGTCGACGGGGAACTCACGCGCGAGCTGACGGCCCATCTCGACGCGGCTCTCGTAGACCTCGCGGCCGGCGATCGTCGTGTCGGGACGGGCGAGGTAGACGTACTCGAAGACGCAGCCCTTCGGCTCGGGCTCGGCGAACGTCGTCGAGCGCAGACCGTCCGCGTCGATGGCGATCATCTCGCCCGGCGCGACCTCGCGCACGTAGCTGGCGCCGACGATGTCGAGCGCCGCCGTCTCGCTCGCGACGACCCAACCGCGCTCCAGACGGCCGATGACGAGCGGGCGGATGCCCTGCGGGTCACGCGCGGCGTAGAGCGTGTTCTCGTCCATGAAGACGAAGCAGAACGCGCCCCGCAGGTGAGGCAGCAGGGCGAGGGCCGTCTTCTCGAGGCTCGTGTCGAACTGAGCGCCGAGCAGCGCCGTCACGAGCGCGGTGTCGGTGGTGTTGCCGCGACGCAGCTCGCCGAGCGTGTTGCCGAGCTCGCCGTGAATCTCCTCGAGCTTCTCGCGCAGCTCGGCGGAGTTGATGAGGTTGCCGTTGTGCGCGAGCGCCACGGTGCCCGCCTCGGTGTCACCGAGCGTCGGCTGCGCGTTCTCCCAGGTGGAACCACCCGTCGTCGAGTACCGGCAGTGGCCGATCGCGAGGTGGCCGCGCAGGGAGGCGAGGCTCGTCTCGTCGAACACCTGGGAGACGAGGCCCATGTCCTTGTAGACGAGCAGGCTCTTGCCGTCGCTCGTCGCGATACCTGCCGACTCCTGGCCGCGGTGCTGCAGCGCGTACAGGCCGTAGTAGGTGAGTTTCGCGACCTCTTCACCCGGCGCCCAGACCCCGAAGACGCCACATGCGTCCTGGGGGCCCTTCTCGCCGGGAAGGATGTCGTGTGAGAGTTTGCCGTCGCCGCGTGCCACAGACATCAGTCTTTCACGACCTGAGCCGCAGCGTGCATCGTGCGAGCAGCCGGGCGCCGGGGCGCAGGACGCGTACGGGCGTCAGGAACGACGGTCGGCGACGACGAACGCGAGGCCGCCGAGCAGCGTGCCGAGGGCAGCGAACAGGACGACGAGATAACCGGTCGATGACGACGCCGTGTAGTTGCCGCCGTCACCGCCGTCGAGGGAGACGAAGAGGCCCGCGAGGGCTCCGATGACGGCGCCTGTCAGCAGGAACGGCATGACGCGGGGCGCACGACGCACGCGAGCGAGGGGCACGCCGTCGCGGTTCATGGCCGGACGTTCGTCGGCGCGCGCCTCGTCATGTGCCGGGCGTGGGGCCTCGGACGCCGGGCGGGCGTCGTCACGGGTGTCGTGGCGGCTCTCGTCGCGCTCGGCGGTTTCGGTGCGGGGTTCAGGCGTGCTCACCCCACCACGGTAGCAACGCCCGCGGGCGCATCACGACGCGGTAAATCCCGGCCCGGCGCAAGTGACTCGGCGGTAGGGTGGCCACAGAAATGTGTGCTCGTACGACTGATGGGACGCGACCGTGAAGTGGTTCATCCTCGAAAACGTCATCCTGCTATTGGCTCTGATCGCCTACCTGCTCATGCGCGACCCGAAGAAGGGCGCGCCGAAGCGCCCGGGTTCGGTCGGCATCCACGGGGTGAACGGCAAGAACAAGATCGGCCGTGACGACTCCGTCGACGAGAGCGTCGAGACGCCTGACGCGAAGGCCGCGGCCACCTCCGAACTCGAGGAGAAGCCTGCGAAGGGTGCCGCAAAGACGGCCGACGAGGTGAAGACCGGCGCACCGAAGAACGAGACGGCCGAGCAGCAGCCGGCCGCCCAGAACGCGCCCGCGAAGGCGGAGGCTCCCGCGCCGAAGAACGCGCCGTCCAACGGCCAGAAGGCTGCCGCGGCCGGTGCTGCGGCGTCTGCCGGTGGCGCTGCGTCGGCAGCGGCCGACGACTGGGATGCCGCCCCGGCTCCTGCTCCTGAGACGCCCGCCGCGCCCGCCGCATCGAGTGGTGACGACTGGGATGCCCCCGCTCCGGCTCTCGACGCGACCGCTGCCCCGGCCGCGCCGGCTCAGGCTGCGCCCGCCGCGCCCGCCGCATCTGGCGGCGACGACTGGGACGCCCCCGCCCCCGCTCTGGACGACTCCGCCCCTGCCGCCGCTGCGCCTGCCGCGTCCGGTGGTGACGACTGGGACGCCCCGCCGCCCGCACTCGACGACTCGGCTCCGGCCGCCCAGCCGCAGCAGACCCCCGAAGCCACACAGGCACCGCAAGCCGCACCCGCCACCTCCGGCGGAGACGACTGGGACGCCCCGCCGCCCGCACTCGACGACTCGGCTCCGGCCGCCCAGCCGCAGCAGACACCCGAAGCCACCCAGGCACCGCAAGCCGCACCCGCCGCCTCCGGTGGCGACGACTGGGACGCTGCTCCCCCGGCGCTCGACGACTCAGCTCCCGCCCCCGCTGCACAGCCGCAGGCACCTGCCCCGGCAAGCGATTCGGCCCAGGCCGAGACCCCCGCGCCGGCCCAGGACACGGCGACGAGCCAGCCTGCCGCGGCCCCGGCACCCGTACCGGCGTCGTCGGGTGGCGATGACTGGGGAACGGAGCCGCTGCCGCTCGACCAGCTCGACTCGCTCGCCCCGGCAGCGCCCGCAGCGACGGACGAGAAGGCTGCCCCTGCGGCCGCATCCACCGCTGCTGACTCGACCCCGAGCACCCCGGCTGTTCCCGAAGCTGAGGGCGAGAAGGCCGCTGCCGAAGCAGCATCCACCCCGGCGGCGGACTCGACGTCGACTCAGGGCGCATCGACGAGCACGAACGACACGACGACTGACGCCGCCACCCGCCCGTCCGAACAGGCCGCTGACACCACCGACCACGGCACGTCCGGTGCTGCGGTTGCGGCCGGTGTCGCGGGAGGGGCGGCCGCCGCTGCCGCGATGGCGTCGGGCCGCTCGTCGGATGACACGGCGACCGACGCGTCGGACCGTTCCGCGGAAGCCGACTCGACCGCGACGCAGACGCAGTCCAAGCACGCGGGCTCGGGAGCGCCGGACGCCGCCGCGTCGGCACCCGCCACGACCCCTGCTGCGCCGAAGCCCTCGGGCGGCGACGACTGGGGCACCGAGCCGCTGCCGTTGGACCAGCTTGACCAGTTCGCTCCGGCGACGACCGACGCGGCCGCAGCGCCTGCGGAGTCGGCCGGTGTCGGTGTGAGCGAGCCCGTCGCCGACCCGTCCACGTCGACGACCGGCGCTGCGTCGAACGCCGCCACGACGACGGTGGCACAGCCGTCGGCGTCCGAGGATGCCGCGAGCGCCTCGCAGACGGCGGTCGAGGCCGACGGACGCACCGACGACGCCGCTCAGCCACTGCAGGACTTCACGTCCGACGAGCTGGCTCACGACACGGCTTCATCGAGCGAGTCGGGGCAGTCGCCGCAGGGCGCCGGTTCGCCGTTGCAGGCTGCTCCCACGGCGGCTGAGGTCTCGGCTGCCGAGGTGGCTGACGGTCCGTTCGGTCCTGGCTCGGCCGAGCCGAACGAGGATGGTTCGGCGCCGTCGCCGGCGTACACGATCAAGGGCAACGCGGACACGATGCTGTTCCACACGCCCGACAGCCCGAGCTACGAGCAGACCGAGGCCGAGGTGTGGTTCACGAGCGTGGACGCCGCCAAGGCCGCGATGTTCCGCCACTGGGACCCCGCCCAGCGCTGATCGACTCGGCTCCTGACGATGGCCGCTCACCTCGAAGGTGGGCGGCCATCGCCGTCCTCGGCCGCCTGACCGAGCCCTTCGGCACCCTGCGCACATCGCGCGGGTCCGCACACGCTCCCCTGACCGCAAGATGGCGAGTAACTCACACGTCGGCAGGTAACTGCCCGCCGACCTGTGAGTTACCCGCCATCCTCCAGGCTCCGTTTGCCTCGCGGGCGGGGCGGGACCGCGGCCGGCGCTGCTGGCTGGCCCGGCACCGTTGCGAGTCCCGTCAGGCTGGGACGAGCGGCAGTTGGGCCGAGACGTCGGCGCGCTGCCCCGACGTGCGCAGGCGCCCCTCGGCGCGGGCGGCGTCCCACGTCAGGCGGCCGGTGGCGAGTTCGAGCCAGGTGACGGCGTCGGTCTCGATGACGTTCGGGGGCGTGCCGCGCGTGTGGACCGGGCCCTCGATGCACTGGACGGCGCCGAACGGCGGCACGCGCACCTCGACGGTGCGGCCGGGCACCTGGATACCGAGCTCTTCGAGCGTGTAGCGCACGGCGAGGGCGGTGGTGGGTCGTGCCGTGTCAGCGGGGTTCGCGGCCCAGTCGAGGACGGCGGCGCGACCCGCTTCTGGCGCGATGCGGCGACGAGGTGGCATGCGCCCCATCCTAGGGGCGTCCCCCTTCCGCGATTCTCGTTCCCATCGGCGAACCACGGACACGTCGGCGATTCCTGTCCACCTTCGCGATTCCTGTCCCCATCGGCGATCTTCGTCCACATTCGCACCGCCTACATTGGTCGCATGGCTCGCCGACGCATCCCCACGACTGCCCCTGAGACCGCCGCCGGCGACCCCTTCGAGTTCATCACCGACGAGCGCGGCGGCGTCACCGTCATGCGCGACGGGCACCCACAGTCGCACGTCCACCCGGACGATCCGACGCTGCTGGAGTTCGAGTACGTCCAGCACTTCGCGCTCGTGCTCGACGCGCTGACGCCGCCCGCGCCGTCCCTGCTCGGCGTCACGCACGTCGGCGGCGCAGGGCTGACGCTGGCACGCTACGTCGAGGCGACCCGCCCGGGTTCGCCGCAGATCGTCCTCGAGCCCGACGTCCGCCTCACCGACGCCGTCCGTCGCGAACTGCCGCTGCCCCGCACGCATCGCATCCGGGTACGGCCGGCTGACGGCGCCTCGGGCGTCGCAGCTCTCAAGGACGACTCGGCCGACGTCATCGTCCTCGACGCATTCGCCGACGGACGCGTGCCGGCCGAGCTCGTCAGCCCGACGTTCGCGGCCGACGTCG
The DNA here is from genome assembly GCF_017565385.1 of Dermacoccus sp. NHGro5. Lineage (NCBI taxonomy): Bacteria > Bacillati > Actinomycetota > Actinomycetes > Micrococcales > Dermacoccaceae > Dermacoccus > Dermacoccus sp. NHGro5. The sequence continues at coordinate 59,788 of NZ_JAGEKQ010000014.1, forward strand.
CGCGTGTGCTCAAGCCGGGTGGCGTGTTCATCGCCAATCTCGCCGACGAGCCAGGGTTCGCGTGGACCTCACGCGCCGCCGCGACGTTCACCGCCGTGCTGCCACACGCCGTCATCGTCGGGGCGCACGAGGTGCTCAAGGGCAAGCGCTTCGGCAACGTCGTGCTGACCGCGTCGGCCGATGCCAGCGCCCTCGACCTCGACGCCGTCACCCGCGCCGCCGCTCGTGCGCCCCTGCCGACGGGCGTCCGGCGCGCCGCCGAGCTGGCACGGATGTTGCGGGCGGCCGCCCCTTTCACCGACAACGACGCGGCACGCTCCCCCGTCCCGCCGCAGCTCGGTGCGTGGCGAGTGCGCTGACGCTGCGAGCGTGACACGATCGGCTGCACCGCCACGACGAAGGAGAACGATGCCCGAGGGCCACGTCACGCACCGCATCGCGGGGATGATGAACGACAACTTCGCTGGGCGAATCATCAAATCGTCCTCTCCCCAGGGCCGATTCGCCGAAAGCTCAGCGCGCATCGACGGCCGTGCCTTCGATCACGCCGAGGCCTACGGCAAGCACATGCTCGTCGCGTTCGAAGGGCTCGACGAGCGCGTCAACATCCACCTCGGTCTGCTCGGAAAGTTCTTCTGGACGTACGGTGTCGAGCCCGGCGAGGCGCCGATCACCGGCGCCATCCGGTGGCGTCTCGGAGCATCGTCCGACGACGGTGATGCGCGCGGCAGTGTGGTCATGGATCTGCGTGGCCCCAACGTCTGCGCGCTCAAGACGCCGGACGAGGTGGCGGCGATCGTCGGCAAGCTCGGGCCCGACCCGTTGCGCGTGGACGCCGACCCTGACGTCGCGTGGGTGCGGATCCGCCACACGTCGACGCCGATCGCTGCGCTGCTCATGGACCAGAAGGTGTTCAACGGCGTCGGCAACATCTACCGAGCCGAGGTGCTCTTCCGCCACGGCCTCGACCCGAAGATGCCGGGGAAGTTCTTGCGCCGCACCGAGTTCGACGCGATCTGGGCGGACCTCGTCGCGCTCATGCCGCTCGGGGTACGCGACGGCCGCATCGACACCGTCCGCGACGAACACTCGCCCGAGACCATGGGGCGTGATCCGCGCGTCGACAAGCACGGCGGCGAGGTCTACGTCTATCGACGCGCGGGGCAACCGTGCCTCGTCTGCGGCACGCCCGTGGCACACGAGGAGTTCGCGGGCCGCAACCTGTTCTGGTGCCCGCGCTGCCAGCCGCGTCACCGCCGTCGCACGCCCAACCCGTGAGGGCCGCAATCCCGCATGGCAGAGTTTCGGACCCCGACTCGCCGGTTGAGAGCCGCAATCTGGCATGGCAGAGTTTCAGCCCCAATCCGAGCAGCCGAGCCGAGATGGGGCACACGCCTGGACCCGCACCTCGTGAACACGTCGAGAGGCCCATTCCTGGTTCCAGGAATGGGCCTCTCGAACGAGCGCGCACCAACCGTCAGCGATGCGCAGGCCGTCAGCCGAAGATCTTTCGCAGCGGCACCTGGTGCGTCTCGGAGAGCTCGGCGACCGGGATCGAGAACAGGTCGCCGACGGCGAGCGCGCCGCCACCCGTCTCGCCGATCTTCGCTGCGGCTACACCGGCCTTCGACGCGAGCGCCTCGAACGCCTCGACGTGCTCCGGTGCCACCGCGACGAGGGCGCGACCGGCCGACTCGGAGAACAGCGACACGAACGCGTTGTCGGTGAACGACACCGACGCACCGACACCATGACGCATGACGCCTTCAGCCAACGCGACCGCGAGACCGCCGGACGACAGGTCGTGAGCCGCGGCGAGCAGGCCGTCACGGGCACCGTCGATGAGCACCGACGCGAGCGCCTTCTCGTTCTCGAGGTGCACCATCGGCGGCAGGCCCCCGAGGTGGCTGTGCACGACGCCGGCCCATTCGGAGCCGTCGAGCTCGTCCCGCGTCTCGCCGAGCACGTAGAGCGCGAGGCCCGCATCCTTCCACGCCGACGGCGTGCGCTTGCTGACGTCGTCGAGCACGCCGAGGACGGCGACGACGGGCGTCGGGTGGATCGCGACGTCACCCGTCTGGTTGTAGAACGACACGTTGCCGCCCGTCACGGGAGTGCCGAACGCGCGGCACGCCTCGATGATGCCGTCGACGGCCTGGCTGAACTGCCACATGACGCCCGCGTCCTCGGGCGAGCCGAAGTTGAGGCAGTCGGAGACGGCGAGCGGCGTCGCGCCGGCGGCCGCGACGTTGCGGTACGCCTCCGCGACGGCGTGCTGCGCGCCGATGAACGGGTCGAGCTTCGCGAAACGGCCGTTGCAGTCCGTCGAGAGCGCGACGCCGAGCCCGGTGCCCTCGTCGACGCGCACGACGCCGGCGTCGTCAGGCATGGCGAGCGCCGTGTTGCCCATGACGTAGCGGTCGTACTGGTCGGTGATCCACGACTTGTCGGCGATGTTCGGCGAACCCAGCACCTGCAGCAGCTGCGCGCGCAGCTCGTGGCCCGACGCCGGTCGGCGCAGCAGCGACGACACGTCGTCCTGCATCGCGTCGAGGTACTCGGGTCGCGCGAGCGGGCGCTCGTAGACCGGCCCGTCGTGCGCGACGGAGCGCGGCGGCACGTCGACGACGACGTCGCCATGCCAGGTGATGACGAGGTTCTCACCGTCGGTGACCTCGCCGAGGACGACGGCCTCGACGTCCCACTTCTCGGCGATCGCCATGAACGCGTCGAGCTTGTCCGGCGCGACGACGGCCATCATGCGCTCCTGCGACTCGGACATGAGGATCTCCTCGGCCCGCAGCGAGCTGTCGCGCAGCGGGACGCGGTCGAGTTCGATGTGCATGCCGCCGTCACCGGCGGAGGCGAGTTCGGATGTCGCGCAGGACAATCCGGCGCCCCCGAGATCCTGGATGCCCTCGACGACGCCCGCGGCGTACAGGTCGAGGCAGCACTCGATGAGCACCTTCTCGGCGAAGGGGTCGCCGACCTGGACGGCGGGTCGCTTCGTGGGCCCTTCGGAGTCGAACGTCTCGGAGGCGAGCACGGAGACACCGCCGATGCCGTCGCCACCCGTCTTGGCGCCGAACAGCACGACCTTGTTGCCCTGGCCTGCGGCCTTGGCGAGGTGCAGATCCTCGTGGCGCAGCTTGCCGACGCACAGCGCGTTGACGAGCGGGTTGCCCTGATAGCAGTCGTCGAACACGACCTCGCCACCGATGTTCGGCAGGCCGAGGCAGTTGCCGTAGCCGCCGATGCCGGCGACGACGCCGGGCAGGACGCGCGCGGTGTCGGGGTGGTCGAGCGCGCCGAAGCGCAGCGGATCCATGACGGCGATCGGGCGCGCACCCATCGCCATGATGTCGCGCACGATGCCGCCGACGCCGGTCGCGGCGCCCTGGTAGGGCTCGATGTAGCTCGGGTGGTTGTGGCTCTCGACCTTGAAGGTGACGGCCCAGCCCTGACCGATGTCGATGACGCCGGCGTTCTCGCCGATGCCGGCGAGCTGCTTGCCGCGCGGCGTCTCGCTCGGCAGGTCGCCGAAGCGGCGCAGGTGCGTCTTCGACGACTTGTACGAGCAGTGCTCGCTCCACATGACGGAGTACATCGCGAGTTCGGCGCTCGTCGGGCGACGCCCGAGGATCTCGCGGATGCGCGCGTACTCGTCGTCCCTGAGGCCGAGTTCGGCCCACGGCTGCTCGACGTCGGGCGTCGCCTCGGCCTTGCTCACCGTGTCGAGACCGTCCGTCTTCGGCGCGGCGATGATCTGGCTTTCGGCGCTGAAGCCCTCTTCGGCAGCGGCGAGCTGGCCCGGCTCCGGGCTCGTGTTCATCTCAGTCATCAGTGCTGTCTCCTCAGACGCTCGCGAGCGCCGTGATGGCGGACGTGAAGAAGGCGAGCCCGTCGGTCGAGGGGCCGAAGCCCTCCTCGACGCAGTGCTCGGGGTGCGGCATGAGGCCGACGACGTTGCCGCGTTCGTTCGTGACGCCGGCGATGTCGCGGTACGAGCCGTTCGGGTTGCCCTGCAGGTAGCGGAAGACGACCTGGCCCTCGCCCTCGAGGCGGTCGAGCGTCGCGTCATCTGCGACGAAGCAGCCCTCCCCGTTCTTCAGCGCGATGGTGATCTCCTGATCGGCCGTGAAAGCGTTCGTCCACGCGGTGGAGGTGTTCTCGACACGCAGCACCTGGTCCTTGCACAGGAACTTCTGGTGGTCGTTGCGGATGAGCGCGCCGGGCAACAGATGCGATTCGCACAGGATCTGGAAGCCGTTGCAGATGCCGAGCACGGGCATGCCGCCCTGCGCCGCAGGGATCAGCTCGTCCATGACAGGCGCGAACCGCGCGATGGCGCCGCAGCGCAGGTAGTCGCCGTAGCTGAAACCGCCAGGCACGACGACGGCGTCGACGCCCTTGAGGTCGGCGTCACCGTGCCACAGGTCGACGGGGTCTCCCCCGGCGAGGCGGACGGCGCGCTTCGCGTCGTGATCGTCGAGCGAACCGGGGAAGGTGATGACGCCGATCTTCACTGCTCGTCCTTCAGGTCGTGCACGCTGATGACGTCCTCGATCACGGGGTTGCTCAGCAGCTTGTCGGCCGCCTCACGCGCCGCGGCGAGGTGCGCGTCCGTCACATCACCGTCGACGGTGAGGACGAAACGCTTGCCCTGACGCACGTCGGTGAACTGCTCGAAACCGAGGCGCGGCAGCGCACCGGCGACGGCCTGACCCTGCGGGTCGAGGATCTCGGACTTCAGCATGACGTCGACGACGACGTGGCCCATGGGTTCTCCCTGTGAGAGGCGGTGTGTCCAGCACCCTGAGTCTAGGCGGCGCCACCGACAACGCCCCATTCCCGCTCACGTCGTGCGCAGCGGCAGGTGGATCCAGCCCTCTTGACGGGCCGCGTCACGGTGCGCACACGTGGGCGATGCGATCGGCCGAGACACTGAGCGGCCTGACGGCCGGCCGCGCCGGATCAGCGCTCGAGCCGTGGCGCTTCGTCACCTCGATGACGTCGAGATCCGTCGCCCGATAGACCAAGCGCTGGCGTTCGTCCGGCGTCGCGTAGGACGCTTCCCGCACCTCGGACCCTCCCGGTTCCCCACTACCCTGATCACCCACGAGTTCGACGAACTCCTGCGGCCAGCCGAACGGGCAGTCGACGCCGATCTTGGCGTCACTGCGATCGAGCAGGCTGATGAGCATCGCGTCTTCGACGCACTCACGACCCTCGCCCCATACGTCGACGATCGTCGCGCGGTCCCCCTCCCAAGCCAACTCCACCGCAGCGGTGTTGACCGGGGCGGCAGCCAGATCGACACCGATACTGATGCCGTGGGCCGGTCGCTGAACCTCGGGCTCACCCGCCGCCCTGCGACCCGTCACACGAACGTGCGGCCCGTCAGTGCTTCGTAGGCCTCGATGTACTTGGCGCGCGTGGCGGCGACGATGTCGTCGGGCAACGCCGGCGGCTGCTCGCCCGACGACTTGTCCCAACCAGAGGCCGGGGACGTCAGCCAGTCGCGCACGAACTGCTTGTCGTACGAATCCTGTGCGCGCCCCGGCTGCCACGACGCGGCCGGCCAGAAGCGCGACGAGTCGGGCGTCAGCAGCTCGTCGGCGAGCACGAGCGTGCCGTCGGCGCGCACGCCGAACTCGACCTTCGTGTCGGCGATGAGGATGCCCCGCTCGGCGGCGATCTCGTTGCCACGCGCGAGGATTCGCACGGTGAGGTCACGGATCTCATCCGCGCGCTCCCGCCCGACGAGCACGACGGCCTCGTCGAACGTCATCGGCTCGTCGTGATCCCCGATCTCGGCCTTCGATGTCGGCGTGAAGATCGGCGTCTCGAGCTTCGAGGCATCGACCAAGCCGTCCGGCAGAGCCACCCCACACACCGCCCCCGTCTCGCGGTACTCGGCGAGCCCGCCACCCGTCAGGTACGCGCGGGCGATGGCCTCGAGCGGCACCATGTCGAGCCGTTCGACGAGCACCGCACGGCCTGCGACGGCGTCGGGCACGTCCGTCGAGACGACGTGGTTGGGCACGAGGTGTGCCATCTGCTCGAACCACCACAGCGACAGCTGCGTCAGCACCTTGCCCTTGTCGGGGATCGGTGTCGAGAGGATGAAGTCGAACGCCGAGATGCGGTCGCTCGCGACGAGCAGCACCTGGTCGTCGCGGGCCTTGCCGTCCGCGTCGAGCGGCGCGTACAGGTCGCGCACCTTGCCGGAGTAGACGTGCGCGTACCCAGGAAGTTCGAGTGTCTCGCTCATGCCTGCTCTCCTTCGACGGTGATCTCACCCTCGAGTGCCTTGAGTGCGATGTCGGTGCGGTGATGACTGCCGGGCAACGTGATGCGCTCGACGCCCGCGTACGCCACCTCACGGGCGGCGGCGAGATCCGTACCCCGTCCGACGACCGACAGCACGCGCCCACCGGACGAGACGATTCCGCCGTCGCTGCCGAGCTTCGTCCCCGCATGCAGGACGTACGCACCGTCACCCGCCGCGGTGCCGTCGCCGTTCACCTCGTCGAGGCCGTCGATGCGCGCACCCGTCACCGGCTTTGCGGGGTAACCCTCGCTCGCGACGACGACGGTGACGGCGGCGTCATCGCTCCATTCGAGCGGCCCGAAGTCAGCGAGCTCACCCCGTGCGGCAGCGCGCAGCAGACGGCCGAGCGGCGTCCGCAGACGCGCGAGGACGGCCTGCGTCTCCGGGTCGCCGAAGCGCGCGTTGAACTCGACGACCTTCGGGCCCTTCGACGTCAGCGCCAGCCCGACGTACAGCACACCCGCGAACGGCGTGCCGCGGCGCGACATCTCGTCGATCGTCGGCTGCGCGACTCGCTTCACGACATCGTCGACGAGCCCCGCCGGCGCCCAGTCGAGCGGCGAGTACGCGCCCATGCCACCGGTGTTCGGGCCCGCATCGTCATCATGGGCGCGCTTGAAATCCTGCGCCGGCTCGAGCGGAACGACCGTCGCACCGTCGCTGATGCAGAACAGCGACACCTCGGGGCCGTCGAGAAATTCTTCGATGACGAGGCTCGACCCGGCGTCGAGACAGGCCCGGGCGTGCGCGAGCGCCTCGTGGCGGTCGTTCGTCACGACAACACCCTTGCCGGCCGCGAGCCCGTCGTCCTTGACGACGTACGGGGCTCCGGTCGCATCGAGGGCCGCGGCGACCTGCGTCATGTTCGTGCACGCGTGCGCGCCGGCGGTCGGGACGCCGGCGGCCGCCATGACGTCCTTCGCGAACGCTTTCGACCCCTCGAGTCGGGCGGCTTCGGCGGACGGGCCGAACGTGTCGATTCCGGCTGCGCGCACCGCGTCCGCCACCCCGGCGACGAGCGGCGCCTCGGGCCCGATGACGACGAGGTCGGCCCCGATCTCGTGCGCGAGTTCGGCAACGGCGTCACCGTCGAGGATGTCGACGTCACGCACCTGGGCGTCGGCGGCCATGCCTGGATTTCCGGGGGCGGCGACGATGACGTCGACCTGCGGATCCGCTGCGAGCCCCTTGACGATGGCGTGCTCGCGCGCGCCCGTTCCGACGACCAAAGCCTTCATGGCTGCAACCCTACCGGCGAGGAGGCGGCGCGCGCGGCCCCGGGAACCCAGGGGGAGGAAATGCTCCCGGGGCGGCGCGCACCTGGCGCGAAGTGGGTCGAACCATCGGGGGGAGGTGGTGACACGCTCCTTCGCGCACCGGACGGGCCGGCACGACCCACTATGGCACGACCACGGGCACCCGTTCGCTCACGGTTTGGCAGAATTGCGTCATTGGCGAACATTCGCCAAGAGCGTCACTTCTCCTCCCTCGTCGACAGGCGGCCGTCATGCCCCATGAGTCATCCACCGATGTACCTTCCGGGGCACCCGGCACACCCGCCGACGCTCTCGGCGCGCCTGCCGACACCCCCGGCACGATCGGCGGCGGCACGCCCGCCGACGCGATCGCCGACCTCGCCGCCATGATGCCCGAGGGCGCTGCGACGACGAACGCGCTCGCCGATCTCATCGGCGAGGACCGTCCGACAGAGCTCTACCTCCACCTGCTCATGCACGGCGCGTGCGACGAGGACGATCTCGCCGCAGCCGGATTCGCCGTTGACGCTACCGCCGTCGCCCTGCGCATCCTCACCGCGCGTGCCATGGTCGAGCGGGATTCGTCGGGGTGGCGGGTCACGCCTCCGGAGCAGGCGCTGCCCACCCTCGCGGGGCAGCTCGAGTCACGCGCGACGAGTATCCGCGCCGCGTTGCCGGGCCTCGTCGCCGCCCACCGCAACGCCGCGAAGGTCACGGGCGCGAACCGACTGTTCGAGGGCACCGACGTGCTCGACGGCGAGCGCGAGGTCGCGTTCGCGTTCGCCCAGTGCGTCGCGAACGCTCGTCATGAGGTGCGTGCCATGCGCACGCGATCCATCGCGACGCGCTCGCCCATCCTCGACGCGCTGCCCGGTTCACGCGACGGGCGCGTCGGCGCCTCGCAACGTCTCGTGACGGTCGACACCGTCATCGACTCGAGCCTGGTCGCCGACTTCGACGCCGACGACTTCGCCTCGCTGCAACCCACGCCGAACGTCCGCGTCACCCTTGCGACGGGCGTTCCGTTCACCGCCGCCGTCAACGACGACGGGATGGCGGTCATCGAGACCGTCAGCGGTGGCGGTGTGGCGGGGCTCGTCGTGCACGACGCCGGACTCGTCGCGGCGGTGTCGTCGACGATCGACCTCATGCTGCGCCTCGCCGCTCCCCTCGCCGCGACCTATCCGCGTGCGTCGACGCAGTCCATCGCGCGCCAGCGCACGGACGGTGTGCAGGCTGCCACGACGGATGCGTTGAGCGACCAGGAGCGCCTCATCCTGACGCTGCTCGCAGCAGGAGTGCCCGACGCCACCGTGGCGCGTCGCGTCGGCGTCAGCCAGCGCACGTTCGATCGGCGCGTCCGCAGCGTCATGGATCGCCTCAACGCCCAGACACGGTTTCAGGCCGGGGTGCTGGCCGCCCGACGCGGCTGGTTGTGAGCCCTGTCGCGACACGAACCCCCGACGCGCCGAACGGGCCGACGAACGCTTTAAGGTAGAGGGTCATCCGCGCGCGGCGCGGTGAGCCAGCACGGCGAGGGGAAGCACTGCGTGAGCACGGTTGAGGGACGTCCGGCCGGCCAGGTCGACGAACTGCCCGACGAGGTCACCCGCGAGATCGCGATCGAACAGGCGCACGTCGAGCGCGTCTACGCCGAACTGGCGAAGGCCGGCGAGCGCGTCGGCATCGTCGAATCCGAAGGGCTCGCGCGCGGGCGCGCGAGCCGTTCCGGCGACATGCGCGACGAGGAGAAGGCCGGCCTGTTCGAGCGCGACGCGCTCATGTTCTCCGCCGGCAAGCGACGCGCGACACTCGAGCAGCAGTTCGAGGGCCTCGTCTTCGGGCGCCTCGACCTCGACCACGCGATGACGGCGGGTGCGGGCGCGACCGACGCGACGGGCACCGAGGCGGCCGGCGGGTTCGTCTCCACCGGCTCGGGTGACGACCTCGAGGTGCGATACATCGGTCGCCTGGGCGTGCGTGACGACGAGTACGAACCACTCGTCATCGACTGGCGCGCGCCGGCGGCATCACCGTTCTACCGCGCGACGCCCGTCGCCCCGGAGAAGGTCGTGCGCCGCCGCGTGCTGCGCTGCCGTGACGCTCGCGTCCTCGGCGTCGAGGACGACCTCATGACGGTGGAGGCGCCGGAGGGCATGACGGTCGTCGGTGACGGCGCGCTCATGGCCGCCCTGACGCGCTCGCGCGGGGCGCGGATGCGCGACATCGTGGCGACGATCCAGCGCCACCAGGACGAGGCGATCCGCGCCGACGCGCGCGGCGTCACCCTCATCACGGGTGGGCCGGGCACGGGCAAGACCGTCGTCGCGCTGCACCGCGCGGCCTACCTGCTCTACTCGGATCGGCGCCGATTCGAGTCGGGCGGCATCCTCGTCGTCGGCCCGTCGGCCGCCTACACCGCTTACATCGAGCGCGTCCTGCCGTCGCTCGGCGAGGATTCGGTGGCGCTGCGCGCGCTCGGCGACCTCGTCGGCGGGCTGACGGCGACGCGCCTCGACGCGCCGGCTCCGGCCGCCGTCAAGGGTGGGCTGCGCATCCGAAAGGTGCTCTCGCGCGCCGCGAAGGACGTCGCGCCCGACGCGGCGACGAGCCTGCGCACGATGGTCGCGGGCCTCGCCGTCCACCTCGATGAGCGCGAGCTGCGCCGCATCCGCGCGAGCCTGCTCAGCCACCACCAGCACAACAAGCTCGCCGGCAACCCCGCCGACGTCGTCGAGGCCCTCGCGGCCGCGGCGTGGCTGCAGGTGCGCGAGCACACCAACCTCGAGCGCACCGAGTTCGTCGACCGCTTCGAGGATTCGCGCGACGTCGAGGCGTTCGTCGCCGACTGGTGGCGCCCGATCGACCCGCGTCACGTGCTGCTGTGGCTCGGTGACGCCGACCGGCTCGCGCGCTATGCACGCGGCGTGCTGAGCATTGGTGAGCAGGCGGAACTCGTCGCGTCGATCGCCGTCGCGGTCGAGCGCGGCGAGTGGTCCGTGGCCGACGTTGCGCTCGTCGACGACCTGCTCGCCCGCCTCGCCGAGGTGCCCGAAGCCGCCCGCGAGGAGCGTGGTTTCTACGAGATCGAGGAGTTCGACAACCTCACCGACTACGGCGTCCACGAGGTCGAGGTGACCGGATCGCGCCGTCAGGGCGGCGAGGTCGGCTTCGAGGTGACGCCCGCCGACGCCCGCGAGCGCCTGCTCGCCGGGCGCCTCACGCGCGCCGAGGAATACAGTCACGTCCTCGTCGACGAGGCGCAGGACCTGTCGCCGATGCAGTGGCGCGCCGTCGGTCGGCGCGGAAAGTTCGCGTCGTGGACCGTCGTCGGCGACCTCGCGCAGGCGTCGTGGCCCGACCTCGACGAAGCCGCCGAGGCACGCGAGGAGGCCTTCGGGACGAAGAAGCGTCAGAGCTTCCACATGACGACGAACTACCGCAACGCGCGCGAGATCTTCGACTTCGCGGCCGGCCTCATCCGACGCTACGTGCCCGACGCCGACATCCCCGAAGCCGTGCGCGAGACCGGCATTCACCCCGTCTCGATCGACGTGAGCCGCGACGACGTCAGCGCCCGCGCCCGCGAAGCCGTCACCGACCTGCTCGAGCAGGTCGACGGCAGCGTCGCCGTCATCGCGCCCGCGGCGTGGCGGCAGGCGCTGGCTGAGCTCGACGGCGCAGCGGGCCGCGTCGTCGTCATCGACCCGATGTCGACGAAGGGCCTCGAGTACGACGCGACGCTCGTCGTCGACCCTGATGAGATCACCGCCGAGTCACCTGGCGGCGCGCGCGTTCTCTATGTTGTGCTGACGCGTGCGGCGCACCGCATGACGGTGCTCGACGTGCGCTGACGCGAGACACGAGTGACGACGGAGCGAGGACGACATGACCCACACCCCTGACGCCGCGCTGCCGGCGAGCGACGGCCCCGACGGCGGCGCGAGCCCGACCGCGGGCGACGGCGGTCTGCACGGCTCCGTCGCGGGCACGTCCGACGCGGTGCTCGGCGCGTACCGACGCAGCATCGACAACATCGACGCGGCGATCATCCACATGCTCGCCGAACGCTTCCGCATCACGCAGGCCGTCGGCGAGTACAAGGCGACGCACGAGCTGCCGCCCGCCGACCCGTCGCGCGAGGAGCGTCAGGTCGCCCGCTTGCGCGGCCTCGCCGCCGAATCGGGCCTCGACCCCGAGTTCAGCGAGAAGTTCCTCCGATTCGTCATCGACGAGGTCATCCACCACCACCTGCAGGCCGCGTCCGACGCGCCCTGACGTCGTTGGTTCGCGTGTGCGTCAGCCGAACAACGCCACCGTCTGACGACTGATGGCGACGAGGGCGCCGCTCGCGGGGTCGTAGATGCGCGCCCCCGAGTGGGCGTAGCCGTCGTGGGCGGCGTCCGTCGTGACGTCGTACCACCACGTCGTCGCCGGGTCGGACGAGACGGGCGCGGTGAACTCGAGCGTCCACGTCATCGTCGACATCGGGGCCGGCGAGTGCAGCATCTGCCCCGCTGCCGGCGGCCACGCGTCGATGAGCGTGACGAGGTGCGCGACACCGAAGTCGTCCGTCAGCTCGCGGAATCGCATGTAGCCGGTGAGGTCGCCGTCAGTAGCTGCGGAGAACGGCAGCACCCCGCTGGCCGGGCGCAGGTCGACGCCTGCGATGAACTCGGGCGTGAACGGCTCGATGTACGGAATGACCTCGAGCATCTCGAACGCCGGGCGCGTGCCTGCGTCGAGGGTCGGATCGAGCGCCACCTTCGAGTCGCGTTGCGCACCGAACGTCAGCAGGGCGATGGCGCGGACGGTGCTCTCGCCGGAATCGTCCGGCTGCACGAGGCGCGCCTCGGCCTGCGTCGCCGACTTGCCCTGCCGCAGCACCTCGACGCGCACCTCGGCCGGGCCGGCGGAGGCCGGTGCGACGAAGTTGACGGTGAGCGAACGCAGCGACGTCGGATCCGCGGCCAGCTCACCGAGCACGCGGGCGACGAGGACGCCTGCGACGACACCACCGAACGTCGCCCGACCCTGCCCCCAGCCCGCCGGAATCGTGACGGCGCCCTGCCGCGCGGCGGCGGCGAGCAGGACGTCGATGTCGTGCCGGTCCTGTTCGCCCGGCGTGTTCGAGGTGGTGGTGTCGCTCATGACGCCATCGTAGGAGTCGATCGGCCTTGTGTGGGCTGAGTCATACCGGCGAGTAATCCAGGGGGTGGCGGGGCGTGGCCGGGCCCTTCCCACCCACGGCGCGCGCCTGCATCGGCCGGCGTCGAGCAGGGTGGCCACCAGGCCGACGTGGTGCGCTGCGTTCAGGTCAGTCGTTCGCCATGCGCCACCCTGCGGCGATGGCCTCGGCCGCGGAGCAGAACATGCGCTCCCCCTTGCTCGGCGTGATGACGGTCTTGTCGTACGTCGCCGAACCGGGCGCGTGCGCGATCTTGGCGCCCTTCGAGTTGATGTTGCCCTTGATCGTGCACGCTCCGTCGGTCGAGCCGGCACCGGCCGGCGACGATGAGGCGGCTGGCACCGCCGGCGCGACGGGCGTCGATGGTGCCGGCGCAGCTGACGTCGACGCAGCAGCGCTCGAGCCGGCGTCATCCTGGTGAAAACCATTGCACGGCGGGCCCCACGTGCCGCGGTGGGCGTTCTTCGCCTGGTTCTGTGCCGCGAGATATTCGAGGCGATGCTCGTACGGCCCGTCGTAGGTCTCCTCACGCCCGTAGCCGCCCTCGATCTGCCCGAGCGCGACGTTCGTCGTCCCGCCGACGAAGACGTGACGCAGCAGGCGGCCGTACTTGTCGCGATCGCCCTGCGACGAGTCCGCCGCGAGCTGCACCTGCTTGCTCTGCACGAGCGACTGCATGTGACTGCTCGCCTCCTTGCCGAAGCACTGCACGGGCGTGTTCGGCTTGCGCGTCTCGGGGGTGTCGAGGCCGATGATGCGGATCTTCTCGCGCTTTGCGTCGATACGGACGGCGATGGTGTCGCCGTCTATGACGCTGACGACGTCGTACGCCGCTCCCGAACCCGTCCCGGCGCCCTGCCCGCGCGTGTCGCCGCCCTTCGCGGAGCTCGACGTGGCGTCGGACGCCGGTTTCGTCGATGTCGAGCCGCTGTCGGCAGGCGTGGGCCCTGACGCTGACGCGCGCGACGAGCCCGACGCCGAGGGCGCCGGCTGCGTGCCGTTCGACGAGGACGCCGTGGGCGACGCGCTCGTCGCCGAGTGCGATGCGTCCGACGAGGTGCCGCAGGCCGCGGTGCCCGCGAGGAGCGCAGCCGCGCCCAGGCTCGTCACGGCTCCGCGGATCGTCGTCATCGTCGTCACGCGCGTCAGCGTAGACGTCGGCACCGACAACGCGGCCCGATCGGGGCGGAGACGCCCGTCACTGCGGCGTTCGCTGACCCGATCACCGACCCCGCCCGGCTCGACGAATGTGGACGAGAATGGCCGATGTGGACGGGGGTCGGCCGTCAGGGGGTGACGAGTTCGCGCAGGCGCTGCGGGCCGACGGCGAGCAGCAGCGTCGGAAGACGCGGGCCGGTCTCCTTGTCGATGAGCAGTGTGTAGAGCAGCTTGAAGAACTCGCGCTGGCTCGCGCCGAGGGCTGCGGCCGTCTCGGGGTCGGCCTTGCGGTCGGGTCGGAAGTCGGCACCCTTGCCGATCTGCACCTTCGGCACACCGTAGACCTGCGTCGTCAGCCCGTCGAGCGACCACGCGTCCTCGATGCGCGGCAGCCCCTGCTCGCCCGGTACGTCGAGGCCGTCGAGCAGGATGCGCAGGGCGGTCTTCTGCTCGTCGCTGGCGGCTGCGAGGGCGTCGGCGTTCTTCGTCTCCCGCACGACCGTGCGTTCGTCGTCGGGCATGTAGCGCGCGACCCAGTTCTCGACGTTCGTCAGGCGCGGGCGCAGCGCGTCGAGGCTCGACGGGGGGTTGGACGGGTCGAGCGTGCCGACGATGCGCAGCGTCTGCGTCTCGTCACCCGTCGTGATGTCGCTGATGCTCGCGAGGGTGCGGTAGGCGACCGGGTACTCGGTCGCGGGCAGCACCTTCTCAGCCGTCGTCGACGCGCGCACGTAGGCGGCGACGTCGCCCGGCTGGCCCTTGTCGGCGGCGACCTTCGCGACGAGCGCGTCCCACTCGTCATACATGCGCTGCACGTCGGAGTCGAACGCGACGGTGAAGCTCTGGTTCGGCTTCTTGCGCGCGTAAAGCCAGCGCAGCAGGGCCGGTTCCATGATGCCGAGCGCGTCCTTCGGGGTCGGCACGCCACCCTTGCTCGAGCTCATCTTCGCCATGCCCTTGATGCCGACGAACGCGTACATCGGGCCGAGCGGGCGCTCCCACCCGAAGATCGGAGCGACGTCCTTGCCGACGACGAAGCTCGAACCGGGGCTCTGGTGATCGACGCCCGACGGCTCGAAGACGACCTTCTCGACCGACCAGCGCATCGGCCAGTCGATCTTCCACACGAGCTTGCCGTTGCGGTGCTCACGCAGGTCGACGGTCTCGGTGTGCCCGCAGCGGCACGTGTACGTGAGGTCGTGCGTGGCGTCGTCATAGGCGGTGACGGTGGTGAAGTCGGTGCCGCACGCCGAGCAGTACGGCTTGTACGGGTAGTAACCGGACTCGCTGCCGCCGTCGTCCTCGGCTGCCGCCCCGGAACCGGCCTCCGCCTCGGCGGCTGCCGCCTGCTCCTCCTCGGACAACACGGGCGCCTTCTTGCCGCCCTTGACAGGCTTGCCGCTGCCGGCGGCGTCGCCGTCAGGCTTCGGCAGGGTGCGGTAGCGCGCGAGGATGGCGTCGATTTCGTCGCGCTTGCTCATCGCGAAGAGGATCTGATCCGTGTAGGCGCCCGCGCCGTACTGTTCGCTCTGGCTGATGCCTCGGTAGACGACGCCGAGCGCGGCGAGGCCCTCCTCGAACTGGGCGCGGAAGTGCTCGGCCCAGCTGCTCGCCGAACTGCCCTTCGGCGCGGGCACGCGCGTCAGCGGCATGCCGATGTACTGCTCGTACGAGGCGTCGACGCCCTCGACGTTCGGCACCTTGCGGTAGCGGTCGAAGTCGTCCCAGCTGATGATGTGCTCACACTCGATGCCGCGGCGCCGGATCTCGTCGGCGACGAGGTGCGGCGTCATGACCTCGCGCAGGTTGCCCAGGTGCACCGGACCCGAGGGGCTGATGCCGGAGGCGACGACGACCTTCGTACCACGCTTCTCGGCTTCGGCGATCGTCTCGTCGGCAAGTCGCGAAACCCAGTCGGCGTCAGGAGGCAACACAGTCGTCATGGGTTCATTTTAGGCGCCCGGTCAGGGTGGTTCTGACGCGCCCGCAGGGGGCTCTTCGCGCTGACATCGGCAGGATGGCGGACGAGCTGGCCGTGAACCGAAACAGACGGCGCCTCGTCAGAGCTTCGCGAGCCACGTCTCGTGCGAACCGTCGAACGGTGCGGCGCCGTCACGCACCATCGCCATGACAGTGTCGGCAGCGTCACGCGCCGCCGTCACGAGTCGCGGCGGGTAGCTCATCTCGCGGGCGTGCCGCTCGAACTCGTCCTCGTCGTCGATGCCGAGGTCACCGTTCGTGCGCTTGACGACGTCGAGGTCGAGGTCGAGCGTGAACGCCTCACCCTGGTTGACGGTCGTCGGCGTCGTGATGTCGACGTAGACGTCGATGTCATGGTCCTTGCCGCCCGGAGCGGTGTTGAAGGTGGCCACCCACCAGGCGTCGTCGGGAACGAGGACGACGAAGTCGCCGTGCGCTGCGAACTCGAGCCCGGGTCGTGCCACACGGGTGCCACCCGTCACCCCGAGCCACAGCCCCTGTGCGTCACGGCCGAGCACGACGGCGTCGAACCCCCAGTGCTCGTCACCGTTGTACTTGCCGAACTGCAGTCGGATCGCTTCCCTCGCCACACACCCAGCCTACCGGCGGCCCGCCGGCGCCAGGACGCACACGAACGCGCCGCAGGGGTCGACTCGTCAGCGAGTCGGCCCCTGCGGCGAGAGATGGGAGAGTCAGTCGTTCAACAGATCGTGGCGGACGATGACCTCGTCACGACCCGGGCCGACGCCGATGACGCTGACGCGCGCGCCGATCTGCTTCTCGACGAACTCGATGTAGCGCTGCGCGTTCTCGGGCAGGTCCTCGAACGTGCGGCAACCGGTGATGTCGGCGTTCCAACCCGGCAGCATCTCGTAGATCGGCTTCGCGTGGTGGAAGTCGGTCTGGTTCTCCGGCATCTCCTCGACGCGCTCGCCGTCGATGTCGTACGCGACGCAGACGGGGATCTCGTCGAAGGAGTCGAGGTTGTCGAGCTTCGTGACGACGAAGTCGGTGACGCCGTTGACGCGTGTCGCATAGCGCCCGATGACGGTGTCGAGCCAGCCGATGCGGCGCGGGCGCCCCGTCGTCGTGCCGAACTCGCCGCCGATCTCGCGCAGGCGGTCGCCGACCTCGTCGTGCAGCTCCGTCGGGAACGGGCCCTCGCCGACGCGCGTCGTGAACGCCTTGAGGATGGCGATGACGCGGTCGATGCGCGTCGGCGGGATGCCCGCACCGGTGCAGGCGCCCGCCGAGATCGCGTTCGAACTCGTCACGTACGGGTAGGTGCCGTGGTCGACGTCGAGCAGCGTCGCCTGACCGGCCTCGCACAGCACGACCTCGTCGGCGTCGAGCGCCTTGCTCAGCAGCAGCGACGTGTCCTTCACCATCGGGCGCAGCCGCTCGACGTACTGCAGCAGATCCTCGACGACCTCGTCGACCTCGATCGCGCGACGGTTGTACGTCTTCACGAGCAGCTGGTTCTTCGTCTCGAGCGCCGCCTCGACCTTCTGTCGCAGGATCGACTCGTCGAATAGGTCCTGCACACGGATGCCGATGCGGTTCATCTTGTCGGCGTACGTCGGGCCGATGCCGCGCCCGGTCGTGCCGATCTTGCGGTTGCCGAGGAAGCGCTCGGAGACCTGGTCGATCACCTTGTTGTAGCGCGGGATGAGGTGCGCGTTCGAGGAGATGACGAGCTTGCTCGTGTCGAGACCACGCGCCTCGAGGGCGTCGATCTCCTCGAACAGCACGCCGAGGTCGACGACGACACCGTTCGCGATGACGGGCGTGACACCCGGCGTCAGGATGCCCGACGGCAGCAGGTGCAGCGCGTACTTCTCACCGTCGATGACGACTGTGTGCCCGGCGTTGTTGCCGCCGTTGAACTTCACGACGTGGTCGATTCGGCTTCCGAGAAGGTCGGTGGCCTTGCCCTTGCCTTCGTCGCCCCACTGGGCGCCGACGAGAACGATTGCCGGCATCGGTATCAACTGCCTTTGCGTAGCTGGTGGGCTGACGCCGCTCCCCCGCCACGCTCGACCCCCGGCGCGCGGCGGCCTCGAGCGACGAACCGGGCGTCAACTCTTACCGCCCAAGGTTACCCGCTGGCACGCATCCGTCGCGGTCGTCGTCAGCAGGCGAGCCGATGCGTCGCCCGCCGAGCGCCCCGGGGCGCCCCTGATCGAGTGCCTGGTCAGCCCTCGAAGCCGGTGAGGCCACGTTCGGTGAGCTTCACCGCGAGCTGGAAGCGCGTCTCGACGCCGCACTCCTCCATGAGCGCCGCGACGCGGCGTCGCACCGTCCGCAGGCTGACGCCGAGCGCCCGCGCGATCGCCTCGTCCTTCAACCCGGCCTGCATGAGTTCGACGAGACGCTCCGACGTCGGTTCCGCGCCGTCGTCGACGCCGGAGGCGGCCGCCCACATCCGGTCGAACAATTCGACGAACGCACGCACGACGACGGCGTCACGCAGCACGACGTACCGCCCACCCTCGCCGCCCCAATCGGTGTTGGCGATGACGGCATCCGTTCCATAGCAGACGAACTCGTTCGGGATGTGCGTCGCGAGGCGCTGCTCCTCGCCCAGGTTCGCCCACTCGACGACGTCGAGGCTGCGCGTGCTCGCGGCGTCGAACTCGTGCAGGCCACGCAGCAGGCGCCCGTCGGCGACGAGGCGCGCGAGCACCGGCTGCTCCCCGGCGCTGACGGCGAGCGCGTCGGTGTGCGTGAACCGGATCGGGCCCGAGGTCGATGCCGCCAGGTGCTCCATGACGTCACCGAGCCCGTCGATCTCGACGTACTCGCGACCCGCCTCGGCGGGGTCGGCCTGCTCCTGGCCCGCACGGTGGTCGCCTGCGAAACCATCGATGGCGTCGCGCAGGCGGGCGAGGTCGCGGCGTCGCTCGGCGAGACGCGCCTCCTCGGCCGACAGGACGCGTTCGAGCCCGGCGCGCGGATGATCGGCGGAGGGACGACCGTCCTCGGTTATGCGCACGAGACGCAGCGCGCGCAACTGTTCAGCCGCTGCCTCGACGTCACCGACGGGCGTGTTGAGCCGCGAGGCGTACACACCGAACGGTCGCGCCTGGTCACGCAGCACCTGGCGGTAGAGCTGTTCGGCGAGGTCGTCGATGCCGAGGACGGCGAGAGGATTCACGCCGTCAGGCTAGCGCGCCGTGGCCGCCAGATGACATGCGACGGGGGTGTGGCCCCTCCCGGCCACACCCCCGTCGCGCCCGCCCTGTTGCAGGCGGCGGACGACGCCCGACTCCCGTTCGCTCATCCCCCCAGAGATACCGGGCGCCGACAGCCGCGCCCCGAGAGGCACGACGATTCGACGCACCGAGTGCGAGCGCTCCCTGACCGGGCATCGTCACATCTGAGACGCCGCGATCAGGAGATCGGTTCCCTCACGCCGACATCATTTTCGGACGCGGCGCTCGAGCGCGTCTCAGACGCCCAACTCACGCGCCGCGGTGGCCGAGGAGTCGCGCAGGAAGTCGGCGCAGCGTCGCTGCTCGTCGACCTCACCGATCTCGCCGGCGGCCTTGCTCAGCGCGGCGAGTGCGCGCAGGAAACCGCGGTTCGGCTCGTGCTCCCACGGAACGGGCCCCTGGCCCTTCCACCCGGCGCGGCGCAGGGAATCGAGGCCGCGGTGGTAGCCGGTGCGCGCGTAGGCGTACGCCTCGACAGCCTCGCCGTCACCCAGCGCGTCCTCGGCGAGCGTCGCCCACACGAGCGAACTCGCCGGGTACATGCGGGCCACGTCGCGGGCGTGGACGCCGAGGTCGAGCTTCTCGGCTGCGGGGTCGACGTCGAGCTTGGTCTCCGGAATGGCAAGAAGGTTGTCCATGCCGCCATTCAAGCATCGACACCCGACAACCCCGCCGCGGCGGGCCGGCAACACCCACGTCACACCCCTCACGCCGCCGACCGACTCCACCGAGCGTCAGGACCAACGTCCCAGCCCCTTTCATCGCTCGTGCCGCACGACGAGAATGGAGGCATGACCTTCCACGTCAGCACCGCGACCCCCTGGCAGCCCTCCCCCGGAACCGAGCTCACCGACGCGACTCTCGAGACGATCCACCGCTGGTGGCGCGCCGCCAACTACCTGTCGGTCGGGCAGATCTACCTGCTTGACAACCCCCTGCTGCGCGAGCCGCTGACGCGCGACAACGTCAAGCATCGCCTGCTCGGGCACTGGGGTACCACGCCCGGGCTCAACTTCCTCTACGCCCACCTCAACCGCGTCATCGCCGAGCGCTCTCAGCCGACGATCTACGTCACCGGCCCCGGCCACGGCGGCCCCGGCATGGTCGCCAACACCTACCTCGAGGGCACGTACTCGCAGATCTACCCGAACGTCGGGCTCGACGAGGCGGGCCTGCGCCGGCTCGTGAAGCAGTTCAGCTTCCCCGGCGGCATCCCGTCGCACGCGGCACCCGAGACGCCCGGCTCGATCCACGAGGGCGGAGAGCTGGGTTACGCCCTCAGCCACGCCTACGGGGCCGTCTTCGACAACCCCGAACTGCTCGCGTTCACCGTCATCGGTGACGGCGAGGCGGAGACGGGGCCGCTCGCGACGTCGTGGCACTCGAACAAGTTCGTCAACCCTGTCACCGACGGCGTCGTCCTGCCCGTGCTGCACCTCAACGGCTACAAGATCGCGAATCCGACGGTGCTCGCCCGCATCAGCGACGAGGAGCTCGATGCCCTCATGCGCGGCTATGGCCACACGCCGTACGTGTTCGAGGCGGGCTTCGACGACGAGGATCCGATCTCGATCCACCGCCGTTTCGCGACGCTGCTCGACGAGGTGTTCGACCACATCGCCCGCATCAAGGCCGAGGCCGCCGAAGCGGGTGCCGAGAACGCCGAGCGTCCGCACTGGCCGATGATCGTCTTCCGCACGCCGAAGGGTTGGACGGGCCCGAAGACGATCGACGGCAAGGTCGCCGAGGGTCACTGGCGCAGCCACCAGGTGCCGCTCGCCAACGCCCGCGACACCGACGAACACCTCCACGACCTCGACGCGTGGCTGCGCAGCTACCGCCCCGACGAGCTGTTCGACGAGGCCGGCCGCCCAGCCGACGACATCATGGCCCTCGCCCCCGACGGCGAGCTGCGCATGGGCGCGACGCCCTACGCCAACGGTGGCGAACTGCGCATCGCCCTCGAACTGCCCGACTTCCGCGACTTCGCCGTCGACGCGGGCCGCGACGACGAGCGCGGCACGGCGGTCGCCGAGTCGACGCGGGTGCTCGGCGAGTGGTTGCGCGCCGTCGCAGCCGCGAACCCTGAGAACTTCCGCATCTTCGGTCCGGACGAGACCGCGTCGAACCGGCTGCAGGCCGTCTACGAGACGACGAACAAGCAGTGGATGGGCGCGTACGAGCCCAACGACGCCGAAGACCCGATGGGCCGCGTCGGGCAGGTCATGGAGATGCTGTCGGAACACCAGTGCCAGGGCTGGCTCGAGGGATACCTGCTCACCGGCCGCCACGGGCTCATGTCGAGCTACGAGGCGTTCATCCACATCGTCGACTCGATGTTCAACCAGCACGCCAAGTGGCTCAAGGTGACGAACGAGATCGGCTGGCGTCGACCCATCTCGTCGCTCAACTACCTGCTGAGCTCGCACGTGTGGCGTCAGGATCACAACGGATTCAGCCACCAGGACCCCGGTTTCATCGACCACGTCGTCAACAAGAAGAGCGACGTCATCCGCGTCTACCTGCCGGCCGACGCGAACACGCTGCTGTCGACGTTCGACCACGTCCTGCGCACCGAGCAATACGTCAACGTCGTCGTCGCAGGCAAGCAGCCCAACCCCGTCTGGCTCACGATGGACGAGGCCGTCCGGCACTGCGCGCGCGGCCTGGGCATCTGGGAATGGGCCGGCACCGAGGTCGCCGGCGAGGAGCCCGACGTCGTGCTCGCCTGCGCGGGCGACATCCCGACGATCGAGGTGCTCGCCGCGGCGAAGATCCTGCGCGAACGCGTGCCGGGGCTGAAGGTGCGCGTCGTCAACGTCGTCGACCTCATGCGCCTGCAGGCCGAGAAGGAGCACCCGCACGGCCTGAGCGACCGCGAGTTCGACACGATCTTCACACCCGACAAGCCCATCGTGTTCGCCTACCACGGCTACCCGTGGCTCATCCACCGCCTCACCTACGGCCGGAGCGGCCACAGCAACCTGCACGTGCGCGGGTTCATCGAGGAGGGCACGACGACGACGCCGTTCGACATGGTGATGCGCAACGACCTCGACCGCTTCCACCTCGTCATCGACGTCCTCGACCGTGTACCCGGCCTCGGTGCACGCTGCGCGGGGCTGCGTCAGGAGATGCAGGATCTGCGCCTCGAGGCACGCGCCTACGCCTACGAGAACGGTGAGGACCTCCCCGCCGTCGCGTCGTGGGTGTGGTCCGACGCCGGCGACACCGGCACCGAAACCGGTGGCCCGCAGCAGGACACGGGCGGCGACAACGTCTGATACCTGACACGCGAACGGCCCACCCCGATCATTCGGGGCGGGCCGTTCCTCAGCGGCGGGTCAGGCGATCAGGCCTTCTTGGCGGCCTTGCTCTTGCCGGCCGAACCGAGCTCGTTGCAGGCCTGGACGACACGCTTCGCCATGCCCTCCTCGGCGGCCTTGCCCCAGGCACGCGGGTCGTACAGCTTCTTGTTGCCGACCTCACCGTCGATCTTGAGGACGCCCTCGTAGTTGCCGAGCATCCAACCGGCGACGGGACGCGTGAATGCGTACTGCGTGTCGGTGTCGACGTTCATCTTGACGACGCCGTACGAGACGGCCTCGGCGATCTCCTCGGGCGAGCTGCCCGAACCGCCGTGGAAGACGAGGTGGAACGGCTTGTCCTCCGCCTCGGAGAACTTCGCCTTGACAGCGTCCTGCGCGTCCTTGAGGACGGACGGGCGCAGCTTGACGTTGCCCGGCTTGTAGACGCCGTGCACGTTGCCGAACGTCAGGGCCGTCATGTAGTACACGTCAGTGCCCGCGCCGAGCGCCTGGGCGGTCGCGATGGCGTCCTCCGGCGTCGAGTACAACTGCTCGTTGATCTCGTTGGCGACGCCGTCCTCTTCACCGCCGACGACACCGACCTCGATCTCGAGGATGATGTTCGCCTCTTTGCACTTGGCGAGAAGCTCCTGGGCGATCTCGAGGTTCTCTTCGAGCGGCACGGCCGAACCGTCCCACATGTGCGATTGGAAGAACGGCTCGCCACCGTTCTTGACGTTCTCGATCGACGCCTCGAGCAACGGACGGACGAAACCGTCGAGCTTGTCCTTCGGGCAGTGGTCGGTGTGCAGGGCGATGTTGACGTCGTACTGCTTGGCGACCTCAAGAGCGAACGCTGCCATGGCGAGCGCGCCCGCGACCATGTTCTTCTGCGTCGGGCCCGAGAAGTACTCGGCGCCACCGGTGGAGACCTGGATGATGCCGTCCGAACCGGCCTCGGCGAAGCCACGGATGGCGGCGTTCAGCGTCTGCGACGACGACACGTTGATGGCCGGGTACGCGAAGCCCTCCTTCTTCGCGCGATCGAGCATCTCGCGGTAGATCTCGGGGGTTGCGATGGGCATGTCATCACCTCTCGTGTTGGCACAACAATGACGCGTTTCGGGCGCACTTCGTGAGCGGCTGGCCCGCTTCTTCCATCCTCGCACGGGGCGTCGCGCAACGGGGCGGGCGGCGGGAGTTTGCTTCGCCCGAGTTCCGGCCGCGTCAGGCGCGGGGGTGGGCGTCGCCGGCGTCCGCGTGGTTGCTTCCGATTGCGCTCCCATGGGCGTCGCCGTCGACACGCTGGCCGAACACGTGCCGTCGGATCCACGCGTGCATCGTGACGGCGGCCGCGGCGCCCGCGTTGATCGAGCGCGTCGAACCGAACTGGGCGATGTCGAGGACGGCGTCGGCGCGTTCGAGCGCGTCGGCGCTCACACCCGGGCCCTCCTGGCCGAAGAGCAGGACGCAGTGCTCGGGCAGGTCGAACGCCTCGAGCGGGACGCTGCCCGCCACGTTGTCGATGGCGATGACGGGCAGGCGCGTGGGGTGGCCGGCGGCGTCGACGGGCCCGGCCGTGGCGGCCCAGGCGAGCAGGTCGTCGACCGTGGGGTGGTGGAACTCGTGCTGGTAGCGGTCGGTCACCATCGCGCCGCGACGGTTCCAGCGCCGCCGTCCGACGATGTGAAAAGCCTTGGCGTTGAACGCGTTCGCCGTGCGGATGACGGAGCCGATGTTGAAGTCGTGCTCCCAGTTCTCGACGGCGACGTGAAACGCATGACGCGCCGTGTCGAGCTCTTCGACGATGGCGTCGTGCCGCCAGTAGCGGAAACGATCCTCGACGTTGCGGCGGTCGCCGTGCTCGAGCAGCTCGGGGTCGTAGCGCGGGTCGAGCGAGCCGTCGGGTGTGCTCGGCCAGGCGCCCTGCCACGGTCCGACGCCGACCTCGTCCGTGCCCCCAGCGTCAGCACGGCGGTGTTGTGCGTCGCCGTCGTCGATCTGTTTCGCCCCGTCCACGTCTGCCATGGCCGTCAGCGTAGGCGGGCGCGACGAGTTCACCATCGTCCGGGTGACGCGCCGTACCTCACCCGCGCGTCTCAGCGGTTTCTTATCGCCCGCCGGTAGGCTCGGCCTCGTGATGCATGCCCTCGGCCCTCAGTTCATGGATCCGAACTACCTGCTCGCCCACTTCGGCGGCGCGTTCTTCTGGATCTCGCTCGCGATCGTCTTCATCGAATGCGGGCTCCTGTTCCCGATCCTGCCCGGCGACTCGCTGCTGTTCGCGATCGGCATGTTCACCGCGACGTCTGCCACGAGCGGCTTCGACATCCCCCTCTACGTCTCGCTGCCGGCTCTGTGCGTCGCCGCGTTCGCGGGCAACGTCGTCGGCTACGAGATCGGGCGGATCGTCGGCACCCCCCTGTACGAACGCGACGGCAGGGTGCTGAAGAAGAAGTACTTCGACCAGACGAACGCGTTCTTCGACAAGCACGGCAGCAAGGCCCTCGTCATCGGACGCTTCGTGCCCATCGTCCGCACGTTCATCACCGTCGTCGCGGGCGCGAGCCACATGGACCGCAAACGCTTCTTCACCTGGTCGGCCATCGGTGCCGTGCTGTGGGTGCTCGTCGTGACGTTCGCCGGGTTCTTCCTCGGCCGCGCCTTCCCGAGCCTCGGCAAGAACATCGACGCCGCCATCATGGTCGTCGTCCTCGTCAGCGTGCTGCCGATGATCTTCGAGTGGGTCAAGCACCGCAAGCGCGCCAAGGCGCTCGTCAAGGAAGCCGGCGACATCGTCGATCACAACCCTGACAACTGAAACTCGTCGCGACCACGCTGACGAAGCGAGCAACGCTGCCGCATCGAGAAACGCTGACGAACGGCGCCCGGCCCAGGCCGCGGCGCCGTTCGTGCGTGCGGTTCGTCGGACGTCGCGTCACTCCCTAGGATGAGGGCGTGGATACCCAGGCTGTTCTGACCCTGCTCCAGCAAGCCGCCGAGACCTACATCAACCCCCGTTTCGAGGCGCTCGCCTCGCACGAGGTGACCGAGAAGAACCCGGGCGACCTCGTCACCGTCGCCGACCGCGAGGCGGAGGTGTTCATCACCGCCGAACTGCAGAAGGCCTACCCTGACGCGCTGATCGTCGGCGAAGAAGCCGTCGCAGCCGACCCGAGCATCCTCGACCGCATCGAATCCGCCGACCACTGGTTCACGGTCGACCCCGTCGACGGCACGAAGAACTTCGTCCACGGCTCACCGAACCACGGCGTCATGGTCGCCGAGATGCGCGGCGGCGACATCGTCCGCAGCTGGATGTGGCAGCCGCAGCTCGGGCACGCGTACGTCGCGGAGAAGGGCAATGGCGCCTTCCTCGACGGGGTGCGCATCGAGCCGCGCGTCGTCGGCGATGCCCCGAAGGGCGTGACGTCACGTCAGACGCGCGTCGGCGAATCACTCGACGGGCTGCCGCCGCTCGGGCTGTCGTGGGTGTGCTGCGCGGTCGACTACCCCCAGATCGCCTCGGGCGGCGCGGACTACATCCTGTACGTCACGACGAAGCCGTGGGACCACGCGCCCGGCGCGCTCTTCATCCGCGAGGCGGGCGGCGTCTCCGCCTACGCCGACGGCTCGCCCTACGACCCGCGCTACGAACTGACACCCAAGCCGCTGCTCGTGACGGCCGACGCCGCCCTGCACGAGCGGTTGCGGCCGTTCGTCTGATGACGCTCTGCGCTGTCTGCATGAGTGGCGCCGATTGAGTGGGTGGCGCTGGCTGCGTGGGTGGCGTGGCCGTGTGAGCCGGCCGGCTGTCGGTTGGGAGCTGCAACCCCACCATGCGGAATTACAGCTCCCAGCGGCGCCTCTGAGGGACGAAACCCCGCCATGCCGGATCGCAACTCTGACGAGGGCATGACGAACCCGCGCCGAGCGTCGGTCAGGCAGTCTGCGTCGGTCAGGTGGTGAGCGTCGGTCAGGCGTTGCGCTTCAGGTGCTGGTAGCTCGCGATCAGTCGCTCGCGCCACCACTGCCGGCGCTCGGGGCTCGCGCGGTGCCGCTCGACGCACGTCGGGTCGAGGTGGCGCGCGGCGGCGGCGCGAGCTACGTCGATCGTCCCGTCACGAGGGACGAGGGGGTCGGCGATGACGTCGCCGTCGAGCAGGTTGATCGTGCCGAGGCCGCACGCGTGATCGAGCTCGGGCAGAGCAGCCGCGAGCGCCACGCCGGCCGCCATCCCGGGGCTCGAATCGAGCGCCGAACTGACGACCATCGGGAGGCCTGTTTCGTCTGCGATGCGCAGCGCCGCGCGCACTCCCCCGAGCGGCGCGACCTTGACGATCGCAAGATCAGCGGCCTCGAGCTCGACGACGCGCATCGGGTCGTCGGCCTTGCGGATCGACTCGTCGGCGGCGATGAGAACGTCGATTCCGTTGCGCATGAGCGTCTTCCGCACGCGCGCCAGATCTTCGACGGGCATGACGGGCTGTTCGACATATTCGAGGTCGAACGCAGCCAGTCGTGTGATCGCGGCGACGGCCTGGTCGACATCCCATCCGCCGTTCGCGTCGAGACGCACCTTCGCGTCGGCGCCGAGGCCGTCACGGACGGCGGCGACGCGGGCGACGTCGTCGTCGAGGTTCTGGCCCCTCTCGGCCACCTTGACCTTCGCGGTGCGGCACCCGTCGAACCGGGCGAGCACCCCGGCGACGGCGTCAGCGGCAACAGCGGGGACGGTCGCGTTGACGGGCACTGTCTCGCGCACCGGCTGGGGCCACCCGGCGTGCGCCGCCTCGATCGCGGCGGCAAGCCAGCGCGACGCCTCGGCCGGCCCGTACTCGAGGAACGGCGCGAATTCGCCTGCCCCACAAGGCCCCTGAAGATAGGCACACTCGCGATGCTCCACGCCGCGAAAGCGCGTGTTGAGCGGAATCGAGACGACCTCGAACCCGTCGAGCAGCTCATCGAGCGACGGAAGGGGCAGATCAAGAGACCGCGCGTTCATGCCCCCATCGTCGCAGGAGCCTCCGCGGGCCAGGCGCCGGGACACGAACCGGCCCTACGCCGCATGCGGGCCAGGCGTCCAGCCTGGGAAATGAACTGGCCCTATGCCATCTGATGCCACGCACGCGCCGCGCGTCCCCCACTCGCGCGCAGCACCCCCGCGAATACGAGCGGCAGGGTCGAATCCCGGCGACGACGTTCGCGGGGATGTCGCTCGCGGACCTCGACGGCTCGACCGTCTTCGGCGCGACACGATCATGGTCGCAGAGCTGACGCAGCGCAGAACATGATGAACGCACCGGACGATCACGGATCGTCCGGTGCGTTCACCGTCGGCAACGCCGGTTCCAGAGCGACGACGTCGAGGCCTCAGGCGTGCGCGCCGCCCTCGATGAGCACGACGCCGACTGCGATGAGGGCCATGCCGCACCACATCACGCGAGTGATGGGCTCCTTGAAGACGAAGCGGCTGACGAGTGCCGTCAGCGCGACGCCCGCGGCGGCCCAGATGCCGTACGCGACACCGATGCCCATGCCCTCGCCCAGTGTGCGAACGAGCAGGTAGAGCGCCAGGGTGTAAGCGACCGCGACCACGGCGTAGTACCGGGCCCGCCCCTGCGCTGCGACGCGCATGAAGGCCGTGCCGATCACCTCGCTGATGACCGCACTGACGAGGAAGACGTAGCTCATGCGCGCACCTCGTTCATCGTCGCGCTCGAACCGTCCTCGGCCGGTGCTTGGGAGTCGGAGCCGACCTCGACCATGATCACGCCCCCGATGACGAGTGCGACGCCGCAACCCATCATCAGCGTGAAGGGCTCGCCGAACACCACCGTCCCGACGAATGCCGTGAGCGCCACGCCGAGAGCGCCCCAGATGCCGTAGACGACGCTGAGTGCCATGTCCCGGCGCAACAGCAACGCCAACAGGACGAAGGCGACGAGGTAGGCGATGAGCGTGAGCAGAAACCACGCGGCGTCCTGCTCCGCGCGCTTCAGCGCTGACGAGCCGATGACCTCGCACACGACCGCGCATCCGAGCATCAGGTAGTTCTTCATGCCTTCTCCTCCTACACGTTCTTGATCTTCGTGTCGGGTTCGTGTGGTGAGGGGCGTCATCGTCGACGGCGCCGATCTCCGATGTGGCGCCCATGCAGGACGTCTTCAGCATGCCCCTGGTGCGAAGACGCTGCGTGTCGCTCGCCCTGCGTCTGAGGCGCGAGGAGCTGTTCGGCGAGTGCCTGCACGCCGGAGCGGCCGTCGTCGTCGAGGGGCAAGGCGCCGCTGGCGTCGGCGAACCACACGCCGTCGGCCATGGAGCGGGCGCCCTCGAGGCGTGCCCGCGTCTGCGGGTCGAGACCTTCGGGCAGCACCACCCAGGGCTCGAAGTGCTCTTCCCAGCGGCGCGTGAGGACGTCGCGCAGGCGCGGATCGGCCATCATCGCGAGGTCTGCTTCGTCGACCTCGCCCGCGAGCATCCATCGGACGTACGCCGTCAGCCGCGGCCACGGCGACGCGGGGTCGACGTCCGCCAGGAGCTTCTCCAGTTGGCGCTTCTGGTCGTCAGCCACCCGATCGACGACCGCGAGCATGAGCGCTTCCTTCGTCTTGAAGTGGTACATCAGCCCCGGCTTCGTCAGCCCGGCCGCGTGCGCGACCGTGTCGAGTGACACCGGCTCCTGACGCCGCATCAGCGCGAGCGCCGCGTCGAGGATGACCTCACATGAACTCTGCCTCATGGGCGTTACTTTACCTTTCGGTTGGTTAAGTTTAGATGCCGCGCAGGCGGGGCTGGGCGCCGGCCTCTGCCTCTGCCTCTGCCTCTGCCTCTGCCTCTGCCTCTGCCTCTGCCTCTGCCTCTGCCTCTGCCTCGGGGGACGATGGACCAAAGCGATGAGCGCGCACCCCCGCGGGTGCGCGCTCATCGCAGATCACGTGTGGAACGCCCGGCCCGCCATGCGCGAAGGCCACCCCCACCGTGCGCGCAAATGCACCCGGGTGCATTTGCGCGCAGAGGGGCGGCGCCGGGCTTCAGCGGCAGACGGTACGGGCGACCTTGGCGGTGAAGCGCCCTGGGTTTGGTTCCGACCTCTCTGAAGGAGAATCGGACCATGCCCAAGAAGTACGACCAGCAGTTGCGTGAGCACGCAGTGCGGATGGTGCTCGACAAGCGCGCCACTGAGCGATGCTCACAGCGTGTCGCGATGGACGCTGTCGGAGCATCGCTCGGCATCGCGCCAGCCACGATCCGCAATTGGATGCCTCGCCCCGGCGAACAACCCGCCACGACGCCTGGCGCGCCAGCGCCGCGTGCGTCCCTCGAGGAAGAGAACCGGCGGTTACGCCGCGAACTCGCCGAAACGAGGCGCGCGAACGAGATCTTGAAGAAGGCGTCGGCTTTTTTCGCAGCGGAACTCGACCGCCCCACGACGAGATGATCCGGTTCATCGACGAACACAAGGATCAGTTCGGGGTCGAGCCGATCTGTCGCGTCCTTCGCGCGACAGAGTGTGGGTTCATCACTTCCCGCGGCTACCGGGCAGCGAAAGCCCGCCCGCGCTGCGCGCGAGCCATCCGCGACGAGATCCTCATCGGCGAGATGCGGCGCGTCCACCAGCAGAACTACGGCGTGTATGGCCACCGCAAAATGTGGCACGCGATGCGCCGCAAGGGCTGGATGATCGGACGCGACCAAACCGCCCGGCTCATGAAAGTCGCTGGGCTGCACGGCGTTCGCCGCGGGCGCCGCCCATTCACGACCGTCGCGTCGAAGGTGCCCGATCGCCGCCCCGACCTCGTCGAGCGTGACTTCCACGCGTCGGCACCGAACATGCTGTGGGTCGCCGACATCACGTACGTCCGCACCGTCGGTGGGTTCGCGTACACGGCGTTCATCACCGACGCGTGCACGCGCAAGATCGTGGGCTGGTCGGTCGCGTCATCGCTGACGACGCAGGCGTTGCCGATGATCGCGTTGCAGCAGGCGATCACCACGACCCCGGCGGCGCGTCAGGGCAGGCGGCTCGTGCATCACAGCGATCGAGGAGTCCAGGGCGGATTCAACTGGTCGTCGCAACACCTTGACGTGGAAGGTGTTGGCGATGGCAGCGAACGACAGGGACCAGAGCACGAGGGACGCGCCACAGGTGTTGCGGCGCCAGTGGCGTGCAGATCGAGCGTTGCGCCCACCGATGCGTTCCCCTGGGCGCCCACGCCAGTCACCTTCGCGGCGAGTCGAACGGCAGTTTTGGCGCCAGATCGCCACGGGCGTCACAACGGCGGAAGCCTCCCTCGCGGTCGGCGTGTCGTGCCCCGTCGGTGCGCGCTGGTTTCGACACGCTGGCGGCATGCCACCGATCAGCCTGGCCGAGCCGTCCGGGCGCTATCTCAGTTTCGAAGAACGTGAAGAGATCGCGATCCTGAACGCCAAAGGCGTCGGCGTGCGCGCGATCGCTCGCCAGCTGGGGCGTGATGCAGGCACGATCAGCCGTGAACTACGCCGTAACGCCGCCACCCGTAGCGGCCGAATCGAGTACCGGGCCACGGTCGCGCAGTGGAAAGCGCAAGAAGCAGCGAAACGCCCGAAGATCGCGAAGTTGGTTAGGAACGAGCGTCTACGCGACTACGTCCAAGACCGCCTTGCCGGCGGGGTCACCCATCCTGACGGCACGCCCGTGGCGGGCCCGGCCGCGCCGGCGTGGAAGGGGTTGAAGCGCCCTGGGTCTGATGGAGACTCGCGCTATTTGATTCCGATCAGCAGATTGCTGTCGTTGGGGACAGCATAGAACGCGTTCTCGAACTCGGCGGGTGGGACGTCTCCGAGGTATCCGTGGAGGCGCTGCGTGTTGTGCCAGTGCACCCAGCCGAGCGTCGCGAGCTCGAGATCCTCGACCGTCTTCCACGGTCCCGAGCGGGGGGGCCCCC